>NZ_JAKJJX010000030.1:0-85960 GCF_022320765.1 Clostridium sp. YIM B02569
TGATAATAGAAGGCTTGAAGAAATATGTAGATCATGTGAATGGATGGACTATTGAACCTAAAAATTATGAAGGAATAAAGATAAATTGCGATAAAGAAAATGGAGATGGCTGGTTATTGTTAAGATTATCGCTGCATGAGCCTGTGCTGCCATTAAATATAGAATCAGATTCTGAAAACTCCATTAATAAAATATTAGAAAGATTAATGCCATTTTTAAGAAAATATGAAGATTTGAACTTAGATAACTTTAGCAATGCATTTTTTGGAGACAGTTAAAAAAATAGAAGATTATAAATCTAAGATAAATGAGATAAAAGAAATTTAACATATGTTTTAAGTATAAACCGATTTTAAATAATACTATATTGTGTGAAACTATTAAATTGTTAATAATCATAGGACAATGAAAATATAAATTGTCTTATGATTATTTGCATTATAAAATATATATAGATTAATATAAGTTTTTTGGAATTGGAGAGCGAAATGAATTATGTGTATATTGTAGAATGTTCAGATAGAACACTTTATACAGGATGGACAAATAACTTAAGAAAAAGAATCCAAATGCATTCGGATGGATGTGGAGCAAAGTATACAAGGGGAAGAGGGCCAGTTAAATTAGTATATCATGAAGTGTTTGAAAATAGAAAAGATGCAATGAAAAGAGAATATGAAATAAAAAAGTTAACAAGAAAAGATAAGTTAATATTAATAAGTACGTATAAAGCCGAAAATAGGTATGAATGAATGAGAAGAATTTATGCAACCGTTTTTATAAAGCGGCCTATAATTGAGTAAATGGTAATAAAATATAGAAAAGCCATCAAATTTAATCAAAAACAAAGGATAATATAATTTGTAAAAGTTTTCTTTGATTGATATACTTATATCATTAAGAAGTAGATTTACTTGAGAAAAGGTTAACAAATAGGGTCTGGATAGCTTGATATGCTAAAAAGACTGCATTTTTTTAAAACTTTCGCAATCGTTTGCGAAAGAAAGTGATTAACATACATGCTTAAATAAATTTTTTGGTATGTGTTATATAAATATATGTTTGGTATTCTTGAAAATCATTTAGAATGTTAAACAAAATTTTAATGGAGGGGTATTTAAATGAAAACAAAACAAATATTATCAACAATTTTAGCTTCTACATTATTGGCAGGTACTATGGTTGGATGTGGAAGCTCATCAGGAGCAAGTTCACAAAGTTCAAGCGATGCTGGAAGTGGAAAAACAATTAAAGTATATCAATTAAAGGTTGAAATTAATGATGCACTTCAAGAACTTGCTAAGAAATATGAAAAGGAAAAAGGTGTAAAAGTCGAAGTTACTTCAGTGGGCGGTGGAGCTGATTATGGCGCATCGTTAAAGGCAGAATTTCAAAAGGGTACGGAACCAGACATATTTATGATTCAAGGAGCTGGAGATTATGAAACTTGGAAACATAAAATTGATGATTTAAGCGATCAAGGCTGGGTTAAAAATGCTGTTAAAGGAACACTAGATACAGTAACTATCGACGGAAAAGTATATGGAATGCCAGCAGCAACAGAAGGGTATGGCTTGTTATATAATAAAGATATTTTGGACAAGGCTGGTATCGATCCCAAATCTCTAGATTCCTTTGATAAATTAAAAGCAGCGTTTGAGACATTAGATAGTAAAAAAGCGGAATTAGGACTTGATAATGTTGTTTCTTATACAACAAAGGAATTCTGGGTTACTGGTAACCATACATTTAATATACCACTTGCAACTCAAGATAATCCAGCTCAATTTACAAAGGACTATCTTGCAGGCAAAGCAGATATAGTTAATAATAAGCAATTTAATGAGTGGATGAACTTAGTTGAATTACTTTGTAAATATGGTGGAGGAAAGAGTCTAGATACTATAGATTATAGTACTCAAGTTGGTAACTTTGCACTTGGAAAGACTGCATTCTTACATCAAGGTAACTGGGTTGCTGGAGATTTACAAAAGCTAGAAGATCCAAATAAGAAGTTCCATATGGGATTTGCACCACTTGCAATTAATAATGATCCAAAAATGAGTGGATCTATTCCAGTAGGTGTTCCAATGTATTGGGTAGTAAATAAAGATTCTAAAATTAATAAAGAAGCTAAAGAATTCTTAGATTGGATGGTTACAAGTCAAACAGGTCAAGAGGCATTAGTTAAGGATATGAATATGATTCCAGCATTTACAAACTTTACAGTTGAAAGTGATAATGAATTAAATAAATCAATTTCTGAATATAACAAAGAAGGAAAGACTCTTCCTTGGGCATTCACTAATCTACCAGATGGATTTAACAAGAATAGCTTAGCGCCTTTATTCTCTAAATTTATTAATACAGATATGGGGCCACAAGCGAAGAAAGATATGTTACAAGGAATTCAAGATGCTACAAAAGCTAAATAATATTAGATAAGATTTATTCATGAGGGGATTAATACCTCCTCATGAATTTTGTATAAGTATTTTAAATTATAAGATAGAGCTAACTATTATTAAGAAAGGAGTAAGTGTATGAGTAAGAAATCACGAGATATTAAAGATTTTTGGATTTTTGTTGGACCAGCTTTATTTGCTATGACAATGGTTGTAATAATTCCATTTATAATAGGTATATATTATACATTTACAAATTGGAATGGTGCTAATCCTCATTATGATTTTGTTGGAATAAAAAATTATACAGGAATCTTTAAAGATGTACAATTTATATATTCTCTAAAGATAACAGTGTTATATACAATTGCGAGTGTAATAACTATAAATATAATAGGGTTTGGACTAGCGTATATAGTAACTAGAAAATTAAAAACTAGTAGTTTCTTAAGAACCGGATTCTTTATGCCAAACTTAATAGGAGGATTAATTTTAGGTTTTATATGGCAATTTATGTTTAATTCAGTATTTACAGGAGTTGGTAAAGCATTGGGAAGTGCAACACTTTCAACATCACTTTTACAAGCTCCAACTACGGCAATGCTAGCAATGCTAATCGTTTCGACATGGCAATATGCTGGATATATAATGGTTATTTATGTGGCAGCTCTTGAAAATGTTCCGACTGACTTAATAGAAGCAGCGCATATTGATGGAGCTAATGGGTGGCATACATTTAAAAATATAACAATACCTATGGTTAGACAAGCGGTCACAATTTGTTTATTCTTAACTTTAGCAAATTCATTTAAGTTATTTGATTTAAATTTTTCACTTACACCAATGAAAACCACTGAAATGTTAGCATTAAATATTTACAATGAAGCGTTTATTGTGAACAATATGGGAATAGGACAAGCAAAAGCTATTATATTCTTTGTACTAGTAACTACTATTTCTTTAACTCAAGTTTACTTTAATAAGAAAAAGGAGGTAGAGGTATAATGGAGCCAAGTAAAGTTGTTAATAACATAGAAAAAGTTAAAGTAAATAAAAAGCTAAAGACACTAGATAGTTATACTGGCAGATTAAAACTATTAGAAGTATTTTCATGGTTACTATTGATAGCATATATGACACCATTTTACTTGATGCTTATAAATTCATTTAAGACAAGAAGAGAGATTTTTTCAAACACAACTGGTCTTCCTGACACTTGGAATTTTCAGAATTATTTAGATGCTATGAAAAAAATGAGTATAATAAGTTCATTTGCAAATTCTATGATAATAACTATAGGAAGTGTGGTACTAATAATTCTTTTTTCATCAATGGCTTCATGGATGTTAGTAAGGGATCAGTCAAGAAAGAGTAAGATAATATTTTATATATTTACTTCGGGAATGATTGTTCCATTTCAAGCAGTAATGATACCACTTGTAAAATGGATGGCAAAAATCCAGTTGGGACCATTTCAAATGCTAGGAACACACTATGGGCTTATTTTTATGTACATAGGGTTTGGGGTTAGCATGAGCATATTCTTATATCATGGTTTCATTAAAGGAGTACCGAAAGAAGTCGAAGAAGCGGCAACTATAGATGGATGCAGTAAATGGCAGACATATATGAAAATTCTATTGCCATTATTAAAGCCAATTACTGTTACAGTTGCAGTTTTAAATAGCATATGGATATGGAATGACTTTTTGCTACCATTTTTAACTATAAACGGAAAGATAAATACTATACCATTAGCTATGAACAATTTCTTCGGAGCATTTTCAAAACAATGGGAATTAGCAATGGCAGCATTAATTTTAGCAATAATTCCAATAATCATATTCTATTTCTTTGTTCAAAAGCATATCATTGCAGGTATTGTTCAAGGATCTATAAAATAGTCATTAAGAGAGCGTATATTGGCTATGGTTACTATATTCTTATTAATGTAGATTAATATGTTTCTTTGCGCAAGCGGTTGCTTTAAGCATGAAGAAAATAGAGATTAGTTATAGAAATAAATTTAAAACAAACGTTGGAAATTAGGAGGAATATATGAATAGAAGTAGTGGTATAATAATGCACATTGCTTCTCTGCCAGGAAAGTATGGAATAGGGACATTTGGTAAAGAAGCATATAAATTTGGAGATTTTCTAAAAAAGGCGGGTCAGAAGTATTGGCAGATACTGCCGCTAGGGCCTACAAGTTTTGGAGATTCACCATATCAATCTTTCTCGGCATTTGCTGGGAATCCATATTTTATAGATTTTGATATTTTAAGACAGGATGGATTTTTAGATGAGAGCGATTATTATTCAGTGAACTTTGGGGAAAGTTCAGAGGATATAGATTATGGTTTGATTTTTAAAGAAAAATTAAGGGTATTAAAAATAACATACGAAAAATTTAAATTAAGACAAGATAAGGATTTAATTAAATTTCAAGAAGCTGAGGCCTATTGGCTTGATGATTATGCATTGTATATGTCAGTAAAAAAACATTTTGATTTGAAGAGCTGGTATGAATGGGATGAAGACATTAGGTTAAGAAAACCAGAGGCAATAAATAGGTATAAAATCTTATTAGAAGATGAAATAGGATTTTGGAAGTTTTTGCAATATGAGTTCTATAAACAATGGAATAATTTAAAAGCCTATATTAATAATTTGGGAATTGAAATAATAGGAGATATGCCTATATATGTGGCAGAGGACAGTGCTGATGTATGGGGGAATCCTGAAGCATTCTTACTTAATAAAAATACACTAAAACCATTAAAAGTTGCTGGATGTCCACCGGATATATTTGCTTCCACAGGACAATTATGGGGAAATCCAATCTATGATTGGTGCTATATGGGGAAAACGGACTATAAATGGTGGGTTGATCGCATAAGACAAAGTTTGAACTTATATGATGTACTTAGAATAGATCATTTTAAAGGATTTGAATCATATTGGTCTATTCCTTATGGAGATCTAACAGCAGAAAATGGTGAATGGGTTAAAGGCCCTGGAATAAAAGTTTTCAATGCAATTAAAGATGAGCTTGGTGAAGTTAACATAATTGCAGAAGATCTAGGTACACTTACTGAAGAAACAATAAAGCTTAGAAATGATACAGGGTTTCCTGGAATGAAGATATTGACATTTGGATTTGATTCAGATAGCTCAAATCCTTTTTTACCTCATAACTATGAAAAGAACTTTATAGTTTATACTGGTACACATGATAATGATACTGTAAGAGGATGGATTGAAAAAACAGCACCTAAAGAAGAAGTTCAAAGAGCAATAACGTATTTAGGTCTAAATAAAGAAGAGGGGTATAACTGGGGATTTATTAGGGGTGCTTGGAGCAGTATCGCGAATATTTCCATGGCACAAATGCAAGATTTCTTGGATTTGGGAAATGAAGCCAGAATTAACTTGCCTTCAACATTGGGGAATAATTGGCGTTGGAGAGTGAGGAAAGATGCATTGACAGATCAATTAGCAGAAAAAATTCATCAGATCACTAGAACTTATGGAAGGTGTGATAATTAGGAGGTACTATAGCAAAAGTAAAGGATAATGATAATTTATATGAAAGATAATCTCTGCAATAATATATACTCATTAATTATGGTGGAGATTAGCTACATATCTACTTGTTAATTAGATGTGTGCTTAAGTTTATACTTCACAGTAATAGAAAGAAAGATTATTTGATTGTTGTTTAATAAAACCAGATATATGGCAATTGTAACATTATTTTAAGTATGTTAATATTAAAATTATTAGAGGAAAATAGTTATAAAGCGTGACATATATAAGTTTTTACTGTCATTAAGCGATTATTCCTAAAAAGATAGTATATTAGAATGTGATTAAGATGTTTTTATGTTAGTAAACTTTATAAGTAATTTATTATTGAGAATAGGAGTAAGTTATGAAAGTTACAATAAAGGAAGTAGCAAGAGAAGCGAATGTATCTCCATCAACTGTATCGAGAGTTATATCAGATAGTTCACAGATAAGTGAAGAAACTAAGGAAAGAGTTAGAGATGCGATAAAGAGATTGAAATACAAGCCAAATGCGATAGCTAGGAGCCTGGCAAATAAGAAAAGCAGAATATTAGGTGTGGTTTTACCTAATGAAGCTCAAGACTTGATAACTAATACGTTTTTTATTCAAGCTATGAAGGGAATGAGCAAATACGCTCAAAACAAAAAGTATTATATTACATATGCATTTAGTGAGGATGAAAAAGCTGAATTGGAATATATAAATAATTTCATAACAAGTAACTTAGTTGATGGAATATGCTTATTACGTGCAAGAACTGATGATAGAAGTATTAAATATCTTAAGGAAACACAATTCCCATTTGTAGTAATAGGAAGGCCCGAAGAATCAGAAAATTTGCTATGGGTTGATAATGACAATTTTCAGGCTACTTACAATTTAGTAAATGAACTTGTAAAGAAGGGGCATAAATCTATTGCTTTTCTAGGCGCAAAGAAGGAATGGAATGTTACAAAAGATAGATTTAAAGGATTCAAAGTTGCATGCGAAATTAACGGAATTTCAATACAGGATAAAAATTTTGCGATTATGGATGATTTTAATGAACAGGAAGGAATAGATGGAACAATTAAATTGTTAGAAATTATTACTCCTACAGCCATAATAGCAGAGGATGATGTACTAGCATTTGGTACGCTTAAGGTACTCAATGACAGAAAAATTAAAAATATAGATGTAGTGGGATTTAATAATAGTCCATTAGCGGAGCTTCAAATACCATCATTATCATCAGTTGACATTAAATCTGAAGAACTAGGGTATTATGCTACAAAAATTTTAATAGATTTTCTAGAAAATAATGATACGGCGATAAATCACTATATTATAGATACTAAGTTAGTAAAAAGAGAATCGTTTAAGTAACAAAATGTGGTATTTAAATTTAGTATGTGTTCATATGGTTGCAGGTAATTGATGAGAGTTAAAACTTTATCAGCACTTATTGGGTTTCATTAAATATTAGAAATACATTTTAAATAAAAGAATTATTTTATGAACAAATATTGTTTGGATTTAGATGGAGTATTACATATAAAATATAGAATCAAAATGTATAATATGTTAGCATTTGTATAAAGATAACTCAAAACTAAAAGGTTAGGTGTCTATATATGAATGATAAAAACTCTAGGATCAGCCATGGAGAAACATACATAGGAGATAAGAAGAAAAAAAGTAATTATTTTAAATATATAACTTTTATATTGGTAACTATATTAGTATTAACTAGTTCTTTAATCTATTTAAGGTATAGAGAAGGATTAAGCAATAAAAAAAATACAGCTAACTATAAAGTAAATGGAGAAACTGATAAGTCAATTGATGATAATTATAAAACTAATCAACTCAAAGAACCAATAAAGAAAACGATTGTTATTTCTTTTGCAGGGGACTTCACTTTAGGGACTGACACTAAATTCCCTTATGATGGTAGCCTACCAGCAGCGTTTATAGGCAGTGGAAAGAATTATTCTTATTTTATGCAAAATGTATCGAGCGTATTTAGTAAAGATGACTATACATTAGTGAATTTAGAAACTACATTTACAGATTCCAAAGATAAAGCACATAAAGATGGAGAAGTATTTTATAATTTTAAAGGACCTAAGGAATACGTTAACATTCTTACTAGTGGATCAATAGAAGGTGTTGCGATAGCAAATAATCATATCTATGATTATGGAAAGCAAGGGATAAATGATACGATTAATACTTTAAAAGAAAAGAATATTGATATATGTGGTGAAGGATATAAAATCTTAAAGGATATTCAAGGAATAAAATTTGGATTTTTAGGGTATACAGGTTGGGAATATTCTAATAATTTAAAATCTAAAATAATAAGCGATATTAGTGAGTTAAGAAAGCAGGGAGCAGAAGTTGTCATTCCATACTTTCATTGGGGAGTAGAGAGAAAATATGAACCAGATGATGTTCAAAAAAGTTTAGCTAGATTTTCTATAGATAATGGAGCTGATGCAGTTATTGGTTCTCATCCACATGTAATTGAAAGTATGGAAGATTATAAGGGGAAATTTATAGCATATTCTATGGGAAACTTTTGCTTCGGAGGAAATTCCAATCCATCAGATAAAAGAACTTTCATACTTCAAATTAAAGTTAATATTGAAGATGATAAATTATCTAGTCTTGAGTATAAAGTAATTCCAGCAATGATTTCTTCAAGAAATGATAAAAATGATTATATTCCAACTTTAGCAGGTGGTGAGAATAGGACTGAAATATTAGGGAAATTAAATGAATTATCGCCGACGCTAAATGGGAATATTAACGATGAGTTTTTTAAAATTAAATAGAGTTTTTATTGTCAATAAATATAAAAGGCTGCCTTGAAATAATTACTTCGAAGCAGCCTTTATGTTAAGTGGAATTATTTATAATATGTCTTTAGCCATATTATTGTTACAGAATTGAAAGGTAAATGTAAGGTTTATCAATATAAGAATAATTAAACTTAGGTTATTATATAAGTGATATGACAGGAACTGATTTATATTAAGGTTTTATTTAAGGAAAAATTAATGTTTTGTTAAGGGTTATGTTAAAGCATTAATGATATACTGATGAATATTAGATTGATAAAGTTACATAAATTCAATATAATGGAATTTTGCAAGGGTAGTGTAAGAATTAATAGTGCTTAATGAGTAACTTATATATGACAATGTTAGTTAATTACTATTACATTGATAAAAAGGCTGTTAAGAATAGGGGGAAGTTTTAAAAATGCCGAAATTAGATATGAAAAAGTTAAAACCTAAGGGCATAAGTCTTAAGGGGATGAAACTAAAAAAGAAGCCAAGCAAAAAAGTAATATTAATATGTACAATATTTATAATAGTCGGAGCTATTATAATAGGAAAGTTTGTTATGCCTAAGTCAGCTCCACAAGTAAAGTGTACAGTTCTTTCTAAGGGGAAGATTGTAAATAGTGTTAATGTTTTGGGAGAAATAAAAAGTAAAGAATCGACTAACATATACAGTACCTTAAACAATCCAGTTCAAGAGATAAAAGTAAAAGAGGGAGATAAGGTTGAAGCAGGAGATGTTCTAGCGGTACTAGATTCAAATGGATTAGAAAAAGATATTGAACAGGCTACAGCTACAGCAGATGCAACTGAAGCTAATGCTAAGACACAGCTTGATTCAGCTCAAAAGGAATATAATGATGAATTGAATTTATATAATAACAATTCAAATGCAGATATTAAAAATGCAGAAGAAACACTAAGTTTAGCACAAATTACTCTTGATGATAAAGCGAAAATATATGATAAGAATAAAGCCTTATTTAACGCTCAAGCAATTTCTGAGAGCGACTTAAATAAGATAAAGATAGATTATGACACTGCTAAATCAGATTATGAGAAGGCAAAAACAGCTCTTGAAAATGCTAAGGTTAAAGTTGACCAAGCTCTTAATAAGGTTAAAAGTGACTATGAAACAGCACAAACAAACTATAATAATAAAAGCCAGAGAATTGCGATTGAGAAGCAAAAACAGCAGCTAGATGATTGCACTATTAAGGCTACAAGTGATGGGATAGTTACAAATGTAAATGCTGTTGTTGGAAATTCAGGAAATGGAGTTTTATTTCAGATCGAAAATTTAGATAATATAGAAATAACTGTGCCAATTAAGGAAGTCGACATAGCTAATGTTAAAGTAGGACAGAGAGCAGAAATAAAAACAGATGCAACAGGGGATGAAACCTTTGCAGGAGAAGTGGAAAGTGTTAGTCCAGCTGCTAAAAAGGGAGGGGGATCTGTACCTCAAGCACAATCTGAAAATTCACAAAGTCAGTCTCAAGGAGCAAGCTCAGATGCAGGTTTTGAGGCAAAAATTAAAGTGGATGATACAAATGAGAATATGAAGGTAGGAATGAGTGCAAGGATAAATATTATTACAAATGAAAAATCTGATATTTATACAGTTGCATCTAATAGCATAGTTGAAAGTGGAGATACGAAAAGTATATATGTTGCAGAAAAAAGTAGTGAAAAACCAAATGAATATATAATTAAAGAGTTACCAGTAGATACAGGACTTGAATCTGATTTCAGTGTAGAAATATCAGGTGAAGGAATATCAGATGGAATTATCATAATTGATGACCCTTCAACTCATAAAGTTGGAGAAAAAATTCGAATAAGTGGAAGGTGAGTTTTTTGAATGATAATATAATAGAAATGAGAAACATCGTAAAAAGCTTTTATATTGGAACTCCCAATCAATTAGATATTCTCAAAAATATAGATATAACAATAAAAGAGGGCGAATTTGTATCAATAGTTGGCGCGTCAGGATCGGGAAAAAGTACTTTAATGAATATTATAGGAGCACTTGATAGGCCAACGTCCGGAACATATATTTTAAGTGGAACAAATGTTGGTGAAAAAACAGATAATGGATTATCAGAAGTTAGAAATAAAAAAATAGGATTTGTATTTCAAACTTATAACTTAATACCGAGGAGTTCAGCTTTGAAAAATGTTGAGTTACCAATGCTTTATTATGGAATGGGAAAGCAGGAGAGAAAAGAACGAGCAGAAAAGCTTCTCGAACTTGTTGGAATGGAAGATAGAATGAAGCATCTTCCAAATGAGCTATCAGGTGGACAGAAACAGAGAGTGGCAATTGCACGTGCACTTGCAAATGATCCAAGTATAATACTTGCTGATGAACCAACAGGAGCACTTGATTCATCAACTGGTAGGCTAGTTATGGATTTATTTCACAAGGTACATGAAATGGAGAAGAAGACAATTGTTTTTATAACTCATAATTATGAACTTGCAGGAGAAACAGAGAGAATCATAACATTGAAGGATGGGAAAATAGTATCAGAAGAACATAACGACAAATATACTAGAAGGTTTCAAAATGGTGAAAAGTTATGTTTATAAAAGAGAATATAGCACTTGCGATAGCAGGTATAAAATCAAGCAAAATACGTTCGTTATTAACTATGCTCGGAATTATAATAGGAATATCATCTGTTATAGGGATTGTTTCGATTGGAAGTGCAATTACATCCACCGTATCATCTCAAATGGATAAAATGGGTGCAAATAATATAGATATTGGTATAGCGGTAAAAAAAGAAGACGGAACTGCTAGTGGGAATGGGACTAGTAAACAGCCAGAAGATAGTGATCTTATAACAATGGAACAGATAAATTCATTTAATGAAGTATTTAAAGATAAAATTAATAGTATAAGTGTACAGGAACAATTAGGACAAGGAAAAGTAAAAGACGGATATTCTTATGCAAATGTAAGCACCACAGGAGTAAATGAAGGATACAAACAGGTTAAAAACTTGAAACTAATTAGTGGAAGATTTATCACCGATAGGGATGTTAAAGCAAATTCTAAAGTCGCTATAGTTTCTGATAAGCTTGTTAATAATATCTTTAAGGGAAGAACTGATCCGTTAGGTAAAGAAATTAAAGTCTATGCAAATGATGATATTCAGACATATGTTATAGCAGGTGTATATCAATATGAAAATTCATCATTATTTGGAATGGGTGAAGGTTCTACATCAGAAAAGGACAGAAGAACTTCTTTATATATCCCTATAACAACTGAAAAAGCACTACAAAAAAATAAAAACTTTGAGTATTTTACTGTAGTCCCTAAAATGGGGATAGACAAAGGGAAATTAGTTAGCGATATGCAAAAGTATGGGAATAAGATGTACAAGAATAATAAGAATTGGACATTAATGGTTCAGAATAATGAAGCTGATGCGGCAGAAATAACATCAGTGCTTGGTATGATATCTATGGGGATATCTGTAATTGCAGCTATAGCATTACTTGTAGGAGGAATAGGAGTAATGAATATAATGCTCGTATCTGTTACAGAGAGAACAAGAGAGATAGGAACAAGAAAGGCTCTCGGTGCTAAAAGTAGTCACATAAAGATGCAATTTATAATTGAATCAGTTATAATATGCACCATTGGTGGAACAATTGGTATAATACTTGGAATTGGGATGGGAATAATTGCATGTATAGTATTAAAATCACCAATATCGATATCTATTCCAACAATTTTAATAAGCTTTACTTTTTCAATGGCGATTGGTGTGTTCTTTGGATATTATCCAGCTAAAAAAGCGGCTAGCCTTGATCCGATTGAAGCCTTAAGATATGAGTAAGCAGTATGAAAAAGTAGTAGATAAAAAATAAAACACATATATCCTAAAGAAGTTTAATTCATCGAAGTTCACCTTAAACTAGTGAATAGTAAAAATTATATATTCTATAAAGAATGAATTGTATTATTTAAAATGTATATGCAAAATATGATTAGTGTTATGAAGGTTAAATTTGTGAAGATAGATATTTTATTAAGAGTTAAAATATCTATCTGTTTTTTTATTTAGAAGAAGTCTTAAGGTAGGAATGAAACTTTCATAATTTAATTACATAGAAAGTCGATATTTTTACTAATAATTGTTGACAAGTTTCTGTAACTATGTATAATTAGTATTAACAAAAAAATATCTGGATAAGTTAATCTTATTAAGAGCGGTGGAGGGACTGGCCCTTTGAAGCCCGGCAACCTGAAAGATTTTATATATAAATTTTTTCGTTGGTGCTAAATCCTGCAAGAGAATATCTTGAAAAATGAGAGGAATTAAGTTTTTGTAGAACTTATAATATGACTATAAAGTCACTTCTTGTTTTGGAAGTGGCTTTTTTTATTAATATTATCTCTGGTATTAGCAATAAGTAATTCATTAAGCAAAGCAAATTTAAGGAGGCAAAATAATGACTTTAAAAAAATCTTTTGAAACAATTGCAGTCAGTGGAGTATCAGGTGGAGATAAAGAAACAGGTGCTATAAGTTTTCCAATATATCAGTCTGCCACATTTAAACATCATGGCCTTAATAATAGCACAGGATATGATTATGCAAGAGCTCAAAATCCAACTAGAGAAGAAGCTGAAAAAACATTAGCTGTTTTAGAAGGCGGAAAATCAGCGATAGGGTTTTCTTCAGGAGTTGCAGCAATTACAGCCTGTATACATTTATTTAAGTCTGGAGATCATATAATCTTATCTGATGATTTATATGGTGGGACATATAGATTGTTTGATGATATTTTTAGGGATTTTGGATTAGAAGCTACCTTCGTTGATACTACAATTACTAAAAATATATTGAATTCTATAAAAGAAAATACAAAGGCAATACTTATAGAAACTCCATCTAACCCTATGATGAAGGTAACAGATATAAGAGCAGTTGCAGAAATAACAAAAACAAATAATTTACTGTTAATTGTGGATAATACTTTCTTAACTCCGTACTATCAAAGACCACTAGAACTAGGAGCAGATTTAGTTGTTCACAGTGGAACAAAGTTTTTAGGTGGGCATCATGATTTACTTGCAGGGTTCATAGTAGCAAATGATGAAGAAATATTAGAAAAATTAAGAAGAATTCACATGTCAACAGGAGCAACTTTATCTCCCTTTGATTCATGGTTAATTTTAAGGGGTATAAAGACTTTACATATAAGGTTGGAAAGGTCACAAGAGAATACACTTAAGATAGCTAAGTTTTTAGAAGGTAATCCTAAAGTAGAAAAGGTGTATTACGTAGGTCTAGAAGGTTTTGAAGGCTATGAATTAAATAAGAAACAATCGACAGGTTTTGGAGCAACATTATCTTTTAGAGTAAAAGAAAAAGAATTAGTTGCCAAGATTTTAGAAAGAGTTAAAGTAATAAGATTTGCAGAGAGCCTAGGGGGAGTAGAGACATTAATAACATATCCATTTACTCAAACACATTCAGAGATACCGGAAGAAATTAAGCAAAGACTTGGAGTAGATGAATATCTGCTTAGATTATCAGTAGGAATAGAGAATATAGAAGATTTGCTAAAGGATTTAGAAAATGCTATAGGAAAATAAAATTTATAATTAAAATAGAATGGGGCGTTAAATATGAATTTTGGAACTAAATTAATACATGCAAGTGGGGATATAGATCCGACAACTGGATCAGTAAGCACTCCAATATATCAGACATCAACATTTCACCAATTTGATATAGAAAACTTCGGAAAATACGATTATGCAAGATCAGGTAATCCAACCAGAGATGTGGTAGAGAAATTAATTGCAGAACTTGAAGGTGGCGAGTGCGGATTTGCATTTGCATCAGGAATGGCAGCTATTTGCTCTGTACTATCAATATTCTCTTCAGGAGATCATATTATAATATGTGGAGATGTATATGGGGGAACATATAGAGCTACTACAAAATTATTCTCGAGATTCAATATAGAATTCACTTTTGTAGATGCATCAAATATTGAAGAGATAGAAAAAGCATTTAAAGAAAATACTAAAGGGCTTTATTTAGAGACACCTTCAAATCCGCTGCTAAAAGTTATAGATTTAAGAACAGCTAGCAAATTAGCTAAAGAAAATGGAGCAATAACTATAGTGGATAATACATTTATGTCACCATACCTGCAAAGACCTATTGAACTAGGAGTAGATATTGTTGTTCACAGTGCAACTAAGTTTCTTGGAGGACATAGCGATGTTATAGCAGGTCTTGTTGTAACTAAAACAAAGGAATTAGGAGATAGAGTTTATCAAATACAAAATACTTTTGGGGCAGTACTTGGACCACAAGACTCGTGGCTTTTGGTTAGAGGTATCAAAACATTAAAAGTTAGACTAGATGCACTTCAAAAAAGTGCTCAAAAGCTAGCAGAATGGCTTGAATCAAGAGAAGAAGTTGAAAAGGTATATTATCTTGGATTACCTTCTATGGAGGGAAGAGAACTACATTTAGAACAAGCCGATGGAGCAGGTGCTGTATTATCATTTAAATTCAAAACATTTGAAAGAACAAAAATATTTTTAAATAATGTAAAGAATGTAGCGGTAGCTGTTAGCTTGGGTAGTGTTGAAACTATAGTTTCATATCCAGCTAAGATGAGTCATGCTTCAATTCCCAAAGAAGAAAGAGAAGAGCTTGGAATAACAGATACATTGATAAGAGTATCCGTAGGGTTAGAAGATATAGATGATTTAATAGAGTCATTTAGAGAAGCAATGGAGAAATAAAAAATTACAGAGATAAGTTATATATAAAAGTTTATGAAAAAGGGTGATTTATATAATCATCCTTTTTTCATGCTTCTGATTAGAGGAATAATTCGATTAAATTTGGTGAAATGAAAGAAATAGAATTAATCGAGATATTATAATTTAAAAAATATCCTTTATGTAAGCAAGTGATTAGATAAGTGTTATTTTAATTTTTTTAATATATTTATAAGGTTTATTATGGAATCATCTAACGTAATTACTTCATCATCAGAAAGAGAAGAAATTTTTTCAGAGAAAGAGCTGCAGATGGCATTACGAAGAGAATTCAGTAAATCATAAGCTTTTTGTGTTAGTTCAACTCTAAGAATCCTTCTATCATTAGGATCTGGATATCTATTAACTAGTTCATAATTAATGAGGTTTTCTATAATTGGAGTCATATTAGATTTTGATATACCTATATTATCTGCTATTTGAGAAATAGGAGATGAATTACTGTGAAAAAGATAGAATATAACTCTGGCGTGTGAAGGAGGAATAGAAAAATCAGAGCAGCATTGTTTATTATTTTCATATAATGATTGAAAAATTTTAGATATATCTTGTACTTTGAATATATTACTTTGAATAATCCATAAAAAGTTAATTAAGGAATCTGCAACTTTAAATAAATTTTCTTTTTCCATATTAAAACAAATCCTTCCTGAGGTGGTA
Organism: Clostridium sp. YIM B02569; assembly: GCF_022320765.1. Classification (NCBI taxonomy): domain Bacteria; kingdom Bacillati; phylum Bacillota; class Clostridia; order Eubacteriales; family Clostridiaceae; genus Clostridium; species Clostridium sp. YIM B02569. Next base: position 16,302 of record NZ_JAKJJX010000030.1, read on the forward strand.
TATTAGTAAATTATAAACTATTGATAAATTGAAGACAATAGATAAGGATTATTGTAATATTTAATATACTTAATAGGTTAAAAACACTTACTAAGTATATTTTTTTGTTTTGTAAAGATAATAAAAGTATGCTTTCTTTTCGATCATTTTAGGCTATAACCATGTATTTTCAACAGTTTAACATTAACTTTAAATTTGTCATTGAAAACGTAACTCAAATTTGAAGTTGTTTAAATTGAAAAGGTATTCTTCATAGTTTAAGATAGTAAATGAAAGAACTAATAATAAATTATATAAATAAAAATAGATGGAGGTTTTATTATGGAAACTAACAAATCGTCTCTTAAAGGAAGCGTGCAAAGATTAGGTAGTTTTTTAAGCGGTATGGTATTACCTAACATTGGTGCATTTATTGCTTGGGGGTTAATTACAGCTTTATTCATTCCAACAGGATGGATTCCAAATGAATATTTCGGTAAAATGGTAGGCCCTATGTTAAGTTACTTATTACCATTACTTATTGGATATACAGGTGGTAAGATGGTATATGGTCAAAGAGGAGCAGTAGTTGGTGCAATAGCAACAACAGGAGTTGTAATTGGTGCTTCTATCCCAATGTTCTTAGGAGCAATGATCATGGGACCATTCGGTGGATTTGTAATTAAAAAAGTTGACCAATTCCTAGAAGGAAAAGTTCCAACAGGTTTTGAAATGCTTGTTAATAACTTCTCATCTGGAATTTTTGGAGGAATCGTAGCACTTATAGGTTATACTTGTATTGAACCAGTAGTTACAGCTTTTTCAAACACATTAGGAAGTTTAGCTACTATAGTTACAAATATGGGACTTTTACCTCTAATAGATATATTCATTGAACCAGCTAAAGTATTATTCTTGAATAATGCAATTAATCATGGAATATTATCTCCACTTGGAATACAACAAGCACAAGAAGTTGGTAAATCAATATTCTTTTTACTTGAAGCAAATCCAGGTCCAGGTCTTGGTATACTTTTAGCTTACACTTTCTATGGTAAAGGAAATGCAAAACAATCAGCTCCAGGAGCTATAATAATTCACTTCCTTGGAGGAATACATGAAATATATTTCCCTTACATTTTAATGAAACCAGCATTAATATTAGCAGCAATAGCTGGTGGAATATGTGCAGATTTAACTTTTGTATTAACTCATGCTGGACTTGCAGCACCAGCTTCACCAGGTAGTATATTTGCAGTACTTGCTATGACACCAAAAGGTAGCTATGTATCTGTTTTAGCAGGAGTTGTTGTAGGTGCAATTGTATCGTTCTTAGTTGGTTCAATAATTCTTAAGGCATCAAAAGATAATGGAGAACAAGACATTGATGAAGCTCAAGCTAAGATGAAAGATATGAAAGCAGAAAGTAAAGGCGCAAAAGCTTCAGAAACTGCAGTTAATGTATCAAAAGCTGATGTTAAATTAATAGTTTTTGCTTGTGATGCAGGTATGGGATCTTCTGCAATGGGAGAATCTATTCTTAAAAAGGCATTAAAGGATGCTGGAATCACTGATGTTGGAGTTAAGCATTCATCAGTTGATAGCATTCCACAAGAAGCAGATGTTGTATTCACTCAAGAAAACTTAGTTGAAAGAGCAAGAAAATCAGCTAGAACTGCTAATATAATTACAGTTAAAAACTTCTTAGATCGTTCTAAGTATGATGAGTTTATTAACACATTAAAATAATAAAAGACTATTAACTAGAGTAGATTTTAGTAATATAACTTACAGGCATTGGTAAACGGACTGATTTACCAATGCCATTTTTTAATTTGATAAATATTAGAGATGAGAGTGGATGAAGTCAAACTTTAAATTTGTCATTAGAAATGTATCACAGTTTTGAACTTGTTTGAATTGAAAGGATGTTTCATATAGAGTAATATATATATTGAAAGAAGCAATAATTTATAGTAATTAAATAGGAGGTTTTATTATATAAAACTTTATTTAGACAAAGTGACTTCCAGCTTGAACTTTGGATAAACTGGTAGATCTGATGATAACGTTTATGATACAACGGGTTATTAACTTTAAATTAGCAGTTTTATTTAAGATGTGTGTATTGGATCTTCTTTAATAGGAAAATCTATTTTTAAAAGAATTTAAGAAATTCAAAATCTAATGACATCTGAAGATTCTACTTCAAGTTAAAATTAATTGTTATAGATATGATCAGTCTATCAATATATACAAAATAATAGATAAATCAGGTGAGATATTATGAATAATTTAACGCCTAGACAACAATTCATATTAAGTACAGTATTAAATGAAGGAACTTTTAATATAAAACGGCTTCATAAAGATCTTGACATAAGTGAGAGAACTATTTTAAGAGAACTTTCTTCTATTAATAAAAGATTAAAGAAGAATAGTATAACTATATTTAATGACGAAAATATGAATTTAAGTATTTCAGGTAATAAAGAAAATATAGAGGAGATAAAGAAATCATTAGATATGGTTCCGATTCCTTGGCTATTAAGTAAAGAACAGAGACAAATAGTTATCATATGTGAACTATTAGTTAGTAATGAGCCACTAAAAGCTTCGTACTTTTGTCATAAGTTCAATGTTGTAATGGGGAGTATAAGCCTTGATATAGACAACATTGAAGAAAGGCTAATATCTAAGAATTTATGTGTGATTAGAAAGCGTAGCTATGGGATAAGTATTCAAGGATCAGAGTGGAACAAGAGAAATGCATTAGTGGAGTTATTCTTTGATTTTAAACCTTTTGAAGATTTAATAGCTTTTCTTTATGATGAAAAAGTTGATCCGATAGTTAAAACTTTGTTTAACATTGTTTTTGGGAATGAAGCTATCCAATTAGTAAAGGATATATTAAAAGATATAGATTTTGACTATCTTAAAGGAAATGATGTCAAATACTTTAGTTTGTTTATCCAAGTATTGCTATCTATAAAAAAGACAAAAAATGGAGAAATTATATATTTACCTCAAGAGATTAAAAATAGTATATTATCTTTAGAGGAATATAGAAAAATACAATATTTAGGTAACCTATTACAAAAGAATAATATAGATATATGTGAAGATGAACTTGTTTACCTATGTTTATATTTAAGTGATTACAAGTACTTTTTTAACAACAAGCATCTTATAGAATCAGATATTAACTATGAGAACATTGCTAAAGAAGTTACAGAGGAAATATCAAAAAAGATATATGTTGATATTACTAAGGATGAGCAGTTAATAAGAGATTTGACTCAGCATTTTAAACAAACATTTTATATGTTAAATTTAGGATTGAAAGTTATAAATCCTTTGATTAATGAAATAAAAGAACATTATTCAGAGTTATACAAAATTATAAAAAATACTTGCAGATTAATATTCTCTAGGTACAATTTTAAGATTCCTCCAGAAGAGGTTGGATATATAACAATGCATATTGCTGTTGCAGTGCAAAAGCAGCAGGCGATGTCAAAGAATATAAAAGCACTTGTTTTATGTCCAAGTGGCATAGGTACTGCAAGAATACTTTGTAGTAAAGTAAAGTCCATATTTAATGAAATCAATGTTATTGATGTAGTATCTTTACATGACATTAATAGTATAATTGATAAAAATAAATATGATTTAATCCTATCCACTGTTCCTGTGAACTTGAAAACAAAGCATAACCTGATTGTTGTTTCTCACTTTATGACTGAAGTAGATATAGAGAATATAAGTAATTTTATTTCTAACTTTAAAGCTAGTAATAATGAAAGAGAACTAGAATTATTTGCTCAAACAAAAGACAATACAGTGACAAATCATGAATATGAATTAGCCAATACGATGGTTAAGAATTTTCAGCTAAAAAAATCAGATAGTGATTCATTTATTAATCTAATAAATTATATAGTAGATGATATTCACAAGATTGATATTGGAACAGATAAAGAAGTAATAAGGGATCTTATATTTAAGAGAGAGGAAAATGGAAATGTTGTAATTCCGGGAACTCATGTAGCCCTTATACACACAAGAAGTGATACAATAACTGCTCCATTTGTAGGAGTGTATAGAATAAATAAACCTTTATCTATGAAGAGTATAGGATTTTCCACAGAAGATGTAGATACCTTTATAGTAATGTTTGCAAGAAATACTGAAAGTAATTATATACTTAAGATTCTTGGAAAAATAAGTGTTTCATTAATAGAAAAGAAAGAATTTGTTGAAATGCTAAGACTAAGTAACACTATAGATATTAGAGATTATTTAATTAATATTATAAATAACGAGGAGGAAGACTAATGGAAAAAGGAATTTTAGTAAAAGAAGGAATAGTATTAAATGTTGCGTCAGAATCTAAGGACAAGGCGATAGAAAGAGTTGGTAAACTTTTAATTAATGGGGGATACGTTAAAGACAATTATATAGAGGGAATGAAAGCTAGAGAAGAAGAAGTTACAACTTACATGGGAAATGGTGTTGCTATTCCTCATGGTATGAATGAATACAAGAAAGAAATACTTGAAACAGGAATAGTTATAGCTCAATATCCTAATGGTGTAGATTTTGGTGAAGGCAATACTGCTTATATAGTAATAGGAATAGCAGGAAAAGGCGATGAACATATGGAGATATTATCAAAGATAGCTTTAACTATTCAATATGAAGAAAATGTTGAAAGACTTAGAAAAGCAAAGACACCAGAAGAAATAATGGAGATTATAGAAGAAGGAGAAATGTAATATGAAAGCAATTCAATTCGGTGCAGGAAACATAGGAAGAGGATTCATAGGTGCATTACTTTCAAAAGCAGGATATCACGTAGTATTTGCTGATGTAAATAAAGAAGTAATTGATAAAATCAATGAAGATAAAAAATACACAATACATGTAATGGATGTAAATTGTGAAGAAATAGTAGTTGAAAACATAAGCGGAGTTATTTCTATAAACGATGAAATTTTAAATGAAATAAAAGAAGCTGAAATTATAACAACAGCAGTAGGTCTTGTTGTATTACCAAGAATAGCTCCAACAATAGCTAAAGGAATACAACTTAGAAAAGAAGCAGGAATCAAAACACCATTAAATATAATTGCATGTGAAAATGCAATAAAAGCAAGTTCTCAATTAAAAGCAGAAGTTGAAAAATGCCTAAGCGAAGAAGAAAAAGCTTATTTAGAAGAATTTGTTGGATTCCCAGATTGCTCTGTAGATAGAATTGTTCCACCAGTTAAGAGTGAAAATATTCTAGATGTAGTAGTTGAAAAATTCTATGAATGGAATGTTGAAGAAAAAGCATTCAAAGGAAGTATTCCAGCAATTGAAGGAATGAATTTAGCAGATAATTTAATGGCTTATATAGAAAGAAAGCTATTCACATTAAATACTGGTCATGCAATTACAGCATATATAGGAAATTTAAAAGGTTATGGAACAATAGATGAAAGTATAGCTGATGAAAAAATATATAATGTTGTTAAGAAAGCAATGACAGAAAGTGGAATGGGCTTAGTAGAAAAGCATAAATTTGATAAAGAAGCTCACTTCAAATATATAGATAAGATTATTGGAAGATTCAAAAATCCTTACTTAAAAGATGATGTATCAAGAGTTGGAAGAGAACCACTTAGAAAATTAAGTGATAGCGACAGATTAATAAAACCATTAATGACTGCTAGAGGATTTGACTTAAGCGTTGACAATTTATTACTAGGAGTAGGTGCAGCATTACACTACAATAATCAAGAAGATACACAAAGTGTAAAACTACAAGAATTAATAAAAGAAAAGGGCGTAAAAGGAGCTATAGCAGAAGTTGCTAATATCGATGATAATGACTTATTAGAAAAGATAGAAAAGGCATATAATGACGTTTTAGCAATATAGAAAGCTCATTTAAGGTGGATAATTATCCACCTTAAATATTTTATTAATAATTTTTAGTGATTTAACATATTAATAATTAATTATCTGAAGATGATTTTGTAACCAAAAAGTAATAATAAAATATATATATAAATATAGACAATTGAAAATAATATGATAAAATAGTCAAAGAGGCATAAATAAAGAAAACAGAGGTGATGAATGGAGAAGAAAGAAATTCTTAAAATCAATAAAAAGCGCCAGGACTAAGTGGAATTTAGTTGAAAGTGAATTTTTACAGGGTTGGTTTTTATAAAAGGAATTTAGTTAATAGTAAGCTTTGATATAAGCTACGCGAATAGCTAATGAAATCTTTTTAAAGGAAACTCGACTCACGTTCGTTCGCTGAGTAAATTCAACTATCCAAATCGAAGATTTGGAGTTTCATTTACGTCGACGAGGTTGGGGAGTATCGAAACTTCGGCGGGTGCCCCACGGTATCGCACTACCGTAAACGACTGGTAAAACTGTGAAGTGATTCACAGGACAAATTCAGTCTGGTGTTAAAACCTTTGTTTTAATTTTAATTTCTAGGATTACTATGCCCTTTTATAATTGTGCTAGGAATGAAGTTAAAAGAAGAATTAAAATTAAATATTATATGAAAAAAGAGAGGAAGAATAAATATGTGCGGAATAGTTGGATATTTAGGAAGTAGATCAGCAAAATCTTTTTTAGTAGATGGATTATCAAAGTTAGAGTATAGAGGATATGATTCAGCGGGTATTGCAGTTGTTAATGATGGTAAAGTAAGTATCGAAAAGCATAAAGGTCGTCTTACTAACTTAACTGATAATTTAGGACAAGGCAAAGCTGAAGGAACACTTGGTATCGGTCATACTAGATGGGCAACTCATGGAGAGCCATCAGATATTAATTCACATCCACACCAAAGTTCAAAGGGAGATATTACTGTAGTTCATAACGGAATTATAGAAAACTATCTAGAACTTAGACAATGGCTTAAAGGAGAAGGATACGAATTTGTATCTCAAACAGATACTGAAGTAATACCAAATTTGATTCATTACTATTATGAAGGAGATCTTTTTAAAGCAGTAGTTAAAGCTACTGAAAGATTAGAAGGAAGTTATGCCCTAGGTGTAGTAACTGGAGCAGAACCGGACAAGCTAATTGCAGTAAGAAAAGATAGTCCGCTAATTGTTGGTTTAGGACAAGATGAAACATTTATTGCTTCAGATATTCCAGCGATAATAAGCTATACAAGAGATATCTATCTTTTAGAAGATAGAGAATTTGTTGTTATAAGCAAAGATGGCGCTAAAATTTTAAGCGCTGATGGAAGTGAAATAAAGAAAGATGTTTTCAAAGTAACTTGGAATGAAGATGCTGCTGAAAAGGGTGGATATGATTCATTCATGTTAAAGGAAATCAACGAACAACCAAAAGCTATTAGAGATACAATGGCATCAAGATTGTCAATGAGCCATGATATCACTTTTGGAGACTTTAAGTTATCAAAAGAGGATCTTAATAATATAGATAGAATCTTTATAGTAGCTTGTGGAACTGCATATAATGCAGGACTTATGGGAAGAGTAGCAATTGAAAAATTAGCAAGAATTCCAGTTGAAGTTGATATAGCATCAGAATTTAGATATAAAGACCCATTAGTAACTGATAAATCCCTTGTAATAACATTAAGCCAATCAGGAGAAACTGCTGATACATTAGCGGTTCTTAGAGATTGTAAGAAAGCTGGAGCTAAAACTTTAGCTATAACAAATGTTGTAGGAAGTACAATTTCTAGAGAAGCTGACGACGTACTATATACAATGGCAGGTCCAGAAATTGCAGTAGCTTCTACTAAAGCATATACAACACAAGTTGTTGTTATGTATATGATGGCAATGTATTTCAGTGAATTAAAGGGATTAATGACTAAGGAATTAGAAAAAGAATTAAAAGAAGCATTATTATTAGTACCTGAAAAAGTTCAAGTAATTTTAGATAAAGCAAGTGAAGTAGAAGAAATTGCAAATCTTTTAACTGATGAAACAGATGTATTCTATTTAGGTAGAGGTGCGGACTATGCATTATCTATAGAAGCATCGTTAAAGCTTAAAGAAATTTCATATATCCATTCAGAAGCATATGCTGGTGGAGAATTAAAACATGGAACAATTGCTTTAATTGAAGAAGGAACTAAAGTAATAGCATTATTAACTCAAAAATCATTAAGAGAAAAGATGGTAAGTAATATAGTTGAAGTTAAATCTAGAGGAGCAGAAGTAATTGCAATTGCTTACGAAAATGATGTATTAGATGAATCAATTTTCGATAAAGTAATTAGAATTCCAGAACTTCTTAACTTAGTTTCACCAATAGTTGCTGTAGTTGCATTACAACTTTTAGCTTACTATACAGCTAGAAATAAAGGTTGCGATATAGACAAGCCAAGAAACTTAGCTAAATCTGTAACAGTAGAATAAAGTCAGAGTATTTATAATAAAGTCGTATCAAAAATAATTGAATGGTAATACTAAGCTTGATGTTTAGTATTACCATTATTTTTTATTTATGATACAAAGTTCTCTCTAATAAGAAATAAAAGCTGATTTTATGATTAGCCCATTGGAATGATATTTGTATCATTGTACAATATAATTAGATACCAAAACATAATAGGTAATAAGCAGGGGAATGGAAAATCCAAGTGGATTTATCTACACTCCTTTTTTATTGTAGGCAAAAGATTACATAGATTGTTTCTTCGTCTGCATAGGAGATATTTTTTTATGATTCTTAAAAATTCTGCTGAAATAATTAGAATCGCTAAAGCCACAGCTCACCGCTATTTCTGTAATGTTAAGGTCGCTGTTTTTTAAGAGATCAAAAGCCTTATTTATTCTTAAATTGTTTATATAATCAATCGCGGACATACTTGTAATTTGTTTGAAAAGCCTGCAAAAATGGCCTTTGCTAAATCCAGCAATCTTGGAAAGTTTCTCAAGATCTATTTTCTCAGTAAAATTGTTTTCAATATAGTCTATCACATCTTTAAAACGCTGCAGTAGAAGCATTTTAGATTTTAATTCACTCTCGTTGTAGATTTTTTTTATATAACCTCTGAGTAATATTACAATAAGATCATAGACCTGTGATTTAATGGCCAATTCAAATCCAATTTCTTTCGTAAAGTATTCGTGAATCATTCGATTCACGCACCTTAATAAGCTTTCATCGTTTCTAACCACGTTTTCAAATAAAATCAAATTCTGAGATAATGGGGTTAGAAATTGTGCCTGTATGGAATCAGCTTTATTACTGTAAATGAAAGTTAAATCTATTTTGATCAGATATAGAGTTAAACCTTCGCTAATACTTTCAATATAATGCAATTCTTTGCTGTTTATAATCACAAAGTCATTGTCACTTACCTCAAATTCCTTTGAATTACACCTTATGACAGCATTTCCACGTGCACAATAGAAGAATTGAATCTGATCGTGCCAATGGCTACTAAGAATAATGCCAGGTGTTTCATATTCTTCTCTTTTTATCTTGATAACTACGTTTTCGTTTGACATATCATCATAATGCAGAGTATTATCAGCCAATTTTTACACCTCCTAATGTTAATATAGTGCTAAATGTGATCAATATAGTCCATGAATATGCTATGAATTGTTGATATAATAATAACAGCTAAAGTTGATTATATCAATATAATGCTAAAATATCAACTGAGATTATAAGGAGTGCATAGAACATGAAAGTATTATTGGTAAACGGTAGTCCGAATGAAAAGGGCTGCACTTATACAGCACTTATGCAAGTAGCTGATACCTTGGAAAAAGAAGGGATTGAAAAAGATATTTTTTGGATTGGCAATAAACCTCTGTCTGGGTGTATTGATTGTAAGACTTGTATGAAGAAGAAAAAATGCGTTTTTGACGATAGAGTCAATGAATTTCTAGAAATTGCAGCAAGTGTCGATGGATTCATTTTTGGTTCACCAGTGCATTTTGGGTCCGCGGGAGGTGCAATTACTTCCTTTATGGACCGCGCATTTTTTGCAGACATGGTTGCTGATAGACAGTCTTTTTACTTGAAACCTGCTGCGGCTATTGTTTCAGCCCGAAGAGCAGGAACAACTGCAGCCTTGGATCAGCTCAACAGGTATTTCTCTATTTCAGCAGAGATGCCTATTATCTCCTCGCGTTATTGGAATTTAGTCAACGGTTCTACGCCTGAAGAAGTGAAAAAAGATTTAGAAGGTATGCAGACAATGCGAGTGCTAGCAAAGAATATGGCGTGGTTTCTCAAGTGCAAGGAGGCTGGCATCAAAGCTGGTGTGCAATTCCCTGTGAGAGAAGAAGACATCTTCAATGATTCTGATGGCTCATCCCAGACACCACACGAATGGATGAATCGAACGGAGTAAGATTTACCTTGCATCTGAAGAAAAGTATTTTTTTAGCTTAATTTAATCTTACATCTGTCTATGGCAAGAGAGTATCGCAAAATTATTTAATACTGAAAATTAATATAAGCAAATTGCTTACTTACGTAAAAATGTATACTTTGATTGAACTTTATTTAAAATTTAACTCTTAGTATGTTGAAGGTACTAAGAGTTTTGATTAAACTTTGTTTAAAAAACTATACAATTGTTTTTCGGTTTCAAGCTATTTGTAAAGAGTATTTTGAGCAGACTTTATTTAAAAGCTACATTTATATTAAGCATGAAGAACTCAGGTCTAATCCTGAATCTTCATGCTTCTTTTATTTTCACAACTAATTATAGTAAAGAATATTTAGTGGGGATCAAGATTGAAGATGTTTCGTCTAAGGGAAGGGGGCAGGAATAAAAGTAGCAAGAGCGGCAGACAAAATTAATCTTTATTCAGCATTCCTACATATCCACTTTTAAAATAGGCTCTAAATAAATAAGACATTTTCTCTGAATCTGGAGTACAGTTTGACTTTAACCACCAATCAATAGTACCGATTAAAGCATTAGCGGTAAATAAGAACGCCATTTCTTGTATCTCCGGGGAGCAGTCTTTATCGCTTACAAGAAAAGAGCTTCGCAATTTTTCACGCTCTCTTAACATTGAGATGATGTTGCTGCGCAGTCTAGACATAAACCATATGTTACATGAATCATCCAGCATTGCCAGATATAATCGCTTGTTTTCAGCAAAGTGATCAAATAGTTTCACCCAGGGATCAGATCTTTGGTCTTCATCAAGATTCTTAAGGCTTTCTTTAGGCGGACCTAAATCTTTCTTCATTTTTTCCATTGCATCTTCAAAAATTTTTAGTACAACGTCGTATTTATCTTGATAATACCTATAAAAGGTAGAACGATTAATCATGGCTCTATTAGTGATATCACCAACTGTAATGTTATCAAAATGTTTTTCAAAAATAAGATCAATAAGTGCATCTCTTATTTGCTGATGTGTCCTTTTTGTTCGAATATCATGTTTATTCTGCAACATTTTCACTCCTTTGTTGTATATAAAACAAACTATAAGTATTGTTGGTTGAATACAAATCTGTATCTGATATATTTTAATTATAGCAACAATATGTTGCATAAACAATAAATGCTGTAAAGGAGAATGAATATGAATAATTTAATTTTTAAAGATGATCAATTCGCATCCAAGGTATTGGGACTTCTTGGAGACACTGCTTTCAAAGCTGCTGATATAGGAGAGGTGGTTTCAACAGCAGAAAAAATTAAAGAAGGAGATTATGAGAGCTGGTGTGAAGAATGGACAAAAACAGCCAGGCGTTTGCAAAAAGTTGCAGAGGATAGCTACTCAGATGGCCACTTGATAAGTGCAAGAAAAGCCTATCTTAGAGCTTCTAATTATTATAGAATTGCAGAATTTTACCTTCATGAAAATCCAGAAGACCCAAAGATAGAGGAATTATATAATGCAAGCCTAGATTGCTTTTCTAATGTTATGAAACTTAATAAGCCTGTTATTGAAGAAGTGAAAATCTCCTATAAAAATACAACACTTACAGGACATTTTTATAAATTAGAGGATTCGAATGAACCAAAACCAGTTTTAATTGCTATGACTGGCTTTGATGGAACAAAGGAAGCATTTTACGGAATGGCAATGGATGCACTTGAACATGGTATGCATTGTATTACCTTCGAGGGACCAGGACAAGGAGAGGCCGTACATAAACAACAACTATTTTTCAGACATGATTACGAGAAGGTTATAACCCCAGTGGTAGACTATCTGCTTACAAGAAAAGAAGTAGACTCAAAGAAGATTGTCTTATGGGGACAAAGTTTAGGCGGGTATCTTGCTCCTAGAGCTGCAGCTTTTGAACATCGACTTGCAGGCTGCATAGCAAATGGAGGAGTATATGACTTTTTAGGAGGATTTACAAGTATCTTTAATATGCCAAGAGAAGAATTTTTAAATTTTGCACTTTCTGATTCAGAGGGATTTAATAAAGCCGTCAGGGAAAAAATGGAATTAAACTCAAAAGTAAAATGGAGCTTTTCACATGGAATGTATGTATTTGGTGTAAATACCCCTGCTGAATTCATTCTAAAGGTTGGAGATTTTTATATGAAAGGATTAGCAGAAAAAATACAATGCCCTACCTTAATCGTTGATTCGGAAAATGATAAGCTGCTTAGAGATCAAGCAAAGCAGTTGTATGAAGAAATTATCTGCCACAAAGATTTTATTTTATTTACAGCTGAAGAAGGTGCTGAATTCCACTGCCAAGCTGGAGCTAAATTAATTGCAAATGAACGTATTTTTAGTTGGATTGAAAAGATTCTTAAGGGTGTATAGAAACACAGGATTTAAATTTTTATATTTATAAGGAGAGATGAAAAATGTCAAAAGTAGTTATTTTTAAAGGTAGTCCAAGAAAGAATGGATATACTACAAAATTATTAGATCAAGTAGCAAAAGGAGCCAAATCTAAAGGTGCTGAGGTTATTGAATTTGATTTAAATAACACTGGAATCCGTGGATGTCAAGGATGTTTTTATTGTCGTACTCATGATGGCTGTGCTGTTAATGATTATTTACAACCAATGTATAAAGCTATTGCTGAGGCAGATGCTATTGTATTTGGTTCCCCAATATATATGTTTCAAATTACAAGTCAGGCAAAAACTTGGTTAGATCGTACGTTTCCAATGGTTGAAGAGCTTCCAAATAAGTTTATTCCTAGACATCCAGGTAAAAAGTTAGTAACTGTATTTGCTCAAGGAAGCTTAGATCCTAAAAAAGGTGCAGAAGCCATTAAATATGTTAATAATATTTTTGACGTATTTGGTTGGAAATTAGAGGATTGTATCCACTACTGTGGAACTGATGATGAAGTTTTTAATGAGTTATCTTTAAGAGCATTTAAAGATGGAGAAAATTTGGCTTAACAAAATGCATTTTAAAAGTTTAACTTTTGTGTCTAAGATATTCACATAACACCATCATGCAGGAAGAGAATTTGCCATATAGTCAGCTGCCATAATAATGTGATTGCTAGCTGTATTGGAAAAAAGGTGGTTTTCATATCAAAACCACCTTTTTGGATGTTATTTTTAAATTAAAAATAGTTTACTACATTAATCTAGATTATAGATAGAAGATCTAGATGGTGGCTTTATTGCTAGTATTTTTACTAACATAAAGATTGCGCGATGCTCCTAGACCGGCCAATAAGCATAATCCGGCAGCACAGATTAAGATAATAAGTGGCAACGTCCAGTTGTTAACCGCATCATGCAGAAAACCAAAAAGTATCGGCCCGAAAGCAGCGAGTAAGTAGCCTCCTGATTGAGCCATACCGGATAGTCTTGCTGCCTCGTCTGCATTTCTTGTACGAGAGCTGAAAAATATAAGAGCTAAGCAAAAAGTAAGAGCTCCGCCAATACCTAATATAATCATCCATAGTGCTGTAAGCTCTGTTTCTCCGAGGAATATTCCCAAAAGCCCTACCAAAACACATAGGGAAGCAGTGATAACTAATGGACGTTGATTAGCCTTGCGCCCAGCAAGTACAGAACCAACAAACGATGTAGGAAGAGATACCAGTTGGTAAAGGGAGAGCATCCATCCTGATTTGTTTGAATCCATACCTTGATGAACTAAAATAGCTGGTAACCACGCAATCATGCAATAGAGTAGCATAGACTGTAATCCCATATATACTGTCACTTGCCATGCTAAAGGAGATTTCCAGAGATTAATCTTATTAATACTAGTACTATTTGCCTTAACGATCTCCATTTCATCTTTTTTTTCGTGGACGTCTTTGGCTTTTGTTCTAATGCCACTATGAACCGTTCTTTGAACAATAGATAGTTTTTGTTTTCTTCGTATAATTTGAGGCATCCAGAGGACAATGGATAAGAAACTAAGTGAAGCCCAAATGCTTAAGGCTACTCCCCATCCTAATCCTGATTCTGAAGCAACGGGGACACTGATACCGGATGCTATAGCGCCAAAAAGGCCCATAGAAGCAGTATAGATACCCGTCATTACACCGATCCGCTCAGGAAATTCATGTTTTATTAAGCTGGGAATTAGCACATTACCTACAGAAATGGATAATCCAATGATTACTGTACCAAGAAACAGTCCTAAATCTCCAAACAACGAACGTAATATAATTCCCAAAGTCAGGAAAATAAGTGACCAAAAAAGCACTAACTTAGTGCCAAATTTTCGCGCCAAATTTGGAGCGAAAGGTGAAAATCCTGCAAAAGCGAATAATGGAAGTGTTGTAATCATACCCGCTAATGTATTTGAAATATGTAAGCTTCTACGAATTTCATCGATCAACGGGCCAACTGCTGTTAAAGGTGCACGCAAATTCGCTGCAGTAAATGTAATTCCGATTATCAGTATTATTTGTATGGATCTTCTTGAATGCGGATGTGGGTTTTGTGTGTGTTCATTACGTAATTGATTCATTTATATAGTTTCTCCTTAAAATTATCATATGTTTATACTTGATTTAAATATTTTTTTAGAGCAAAAGTAGCTTCATCACTGATAATATGCTCAATTTTGCAGGCATCTTTACTTGCTGTTTGCTCATTAACATTGCAATAGGCAATTAAGAATTGTTTTATTAGCTGAAACTTAGCTATAATTATTTGGCCTTGTTTACGTCCTTCATCAGTGAGATGTATTTTTCCACCTAAGGGCTTAACAACTAATCCGGCCTCTTGCAATATAGCCACAGTATTGTTAATACTTGGCTTTGAAAATCCTAAATAAGCAGCAAGGTCAATCGAACGTACCGATTGTGTTTTTTCAGATAACTTATATATGGCTTTTAAATATTCTTCTTTTGAAGGACTAAGTTTTTTCTGCGAATAACTCCTATTTTGATACATCACTGATCCCCCTTGCATTAATTATAGATTAAAGCGTATTGGTGGCATACACTTTGGTATAATTCCTCATTTGTCTTATTTTTTTAGAGCCCATCAAATTTATTGTTTTCCAATTTGCTATTGGAAAGATTCGTTGGTGTAAATATCGGACATTCATATGGATAAGAACCAAAGAGAACGCATGAGGATAAAGAAGTATAGATAGCCCATAAACTCATTTCAGCAGTCCATAAACCTCTTTCATCAGCATCAAGTGTTTTAGGTTTATGCTTTCTCTTACTTACTTTACTATTATCAAAACTCAGAAATGACTTTAATAATTTTTTCTTTTTCATACTATTTCCTCCTAACTTAATTGTGATGAAAAAGCGTATAGCATACATACACATGTATAAAATTTTAATTGAAAAACTTAATTTTGCTTATTATGAATGAGAAAAATTTCAATTCACGTTTGGAGGCATTTTGTGGTTCATATCCAACTATATTTGACACAATAGAATGGTAGTTCACATAGTTAATATGAGTTTCTTGCTTTGATTATAGATAAAGGGTGTATGGTTGCCATATGCCTGGGGATAATTGTTTATATATTCACTTACATATTTTACTATTATCAGAAGTCATATCTGACCTCTGATAATTTTCTCTTTTTGATATTAGCATTTTCTAGCTTAAATTATAATGAAAATTAACATAGCAGCTATACACTTGCGTAAAGTATTTATTCATCAAAGTTTTCATTAAAAGATTTAACTTTGTTTATCATAGACGATAAAAAATTTGACAAAAATTCTAATTCATATTCGGAAGCATTTTCTAGCTCATCTTCAAACATACTGTTTAAAATAGAATGATAGTACATATGGTTACTATGAGCTTTTTTACCTTTTTCACTCAGGCTCAGCGAATATCTAGATAAATTAAGATTATCAATTTCCTTTACAACCAGAGCCTTTCTCTCTAGCTTTTTGAGGATTTCGGAAACAGACCCTTTTGTTACTCCTAGAATATCTGCTAATCCACCAACATGAATACCAGGATGTTCAGCAATGGCCTTTATTATATGAATTTCAGAGTGAAAAATCGGTACATCAGTTCCGAAATAGCGCGTCTTTTTATCAAGATCGATTAAGGAAAATGCTAAATCAAGAGAATCATATGCAATTTTATGTTTGTTATTTATATATCTATCCATGTCAATAGTATATGGCTGCCATACGCTTTTGTCAAGTGACTGTTGAATTAATATTTCTTATATCGTAACAAAATGATATATAGTAGGCTAAAGGATAAAAAAGCCATTTTTACAAAAAGGCAAAAATGTGGCTGTGACATCATTTCTATAAATATTAAGCATGCATAAGTTCGTGTAAGTAAATTTCATGCATGCTTATATTTATATATTAATAGAAATTTAATATAAGTTTATATATCGGCAATTACTCTGCAAGAGAGACCAGAGAAGCCGCTCATGTTTGTAGGGAAAGTATATACTTTGAAAGATTTTTTAGGAGCTTCTTTTAATAATAAATCTAAATTAACAAGATTTTCAATGATGAAAATCCCCTTTTCTGCACAATGTAAATCAATGCGATAATGATCCTTAGGTTTCTTAGCTCCTGACATATCTACCCCTATAAAACTTACCTTCTTACCAATAAGATAATCTACCAGCTCATCAGATAATTCGATGTATGTTGAAAAATATTCTTTTGTACCATAGTCATATTGTTTTAATATTCCTGAATGAAATAATACAAAATCATTCTCTTTTATGTCTCTTAAATCTAAATCTTTTAATTTTACTTCGCCAGTTTTTATATGGCTTATATCAAATATTTTACCGTTTGTAATAATATTATCTAGTGAAAATTCTCCATTCATTACATCTAGGTGAGTTCCTACATGCCCAGATCTCTCGGCTGCTTCGTTAGTAGCTTTAACAGTAGATAATATTTCATCTAACATTTCCTTTTTAATTTTAAAACTTAAATCAATTTTCATTTTATAACCTCCAATATATTTGAATAGTTTCCCGGGAAACAACATCATAATATCATAATATTATTTCCTCGTAAACTATTTTTTGAAAATGATATTGAATATGTGCATGATAACAGTTATAATATAGTTGTTTCCAAAGAAATTAATTTTAAAGGGAGATTACAATTATGAACAAAGAAAATGCAAAATTTGAGATGGATTTAACAATAAATAAGCTTGTAACAGCTTTTGAACATATAAATAATTCAATGGACAGTCACGGGGATGAAATAAAAAATTTGCTAATCCAATATAATCATAAGGATCTTTATGATATGGGTTTAATGCTTTCGGAAATCCACGTAATTGATTGTATTGGAAAAAATCAATTAATTAATGCAACATTTATATCAAAAGAATTAAATATGACGAAAGGTGCTATATCTAAGATTACCAGTAAGTTGCTAAAGAAAGAGTTGATAAAAGGAAATCACCTGGAAAATAATAAAAAAGAAATTTATTATACACTGACAGCACTAGGCAAAGAAGTTTTTAAAGTACATGAAATACTTCATAAAATTGAGAGCGAGAAGTTTGTGAAAATATTAAGTAAATATGATAAAGAGGAACTAAGTATTATAAGTAGTTTTTTAGATGATTTAATAAGCGAGCTTTAAGGAGGCGAAGATAATAATGCAAGAAAATAATAATTTAATAAATAATGGAGAAACTCAGGCAAAAGAATGTATTGAAACTATATCTAATTTACTAAATGAAGTGAGAGGAAATATAAGTTTCTCAGAGGAAGTAGCTAACAGAGGAGATGAAATGAATAGTTTTATTGAAACATTTGAAGAACTTTTAGCTCATACAAAATTTATAGAAAATATATCATCTGAGATAAATAATGTTGCGTCTAGAACTAATCTGCTAGCACTTAATGCATCAATAGAGGCTGCAAGAGCAGGTGATGCTGGAAGAGGATTTTCGGTAGTGGCAGATGAAGTTAAAAAGCTTTCTATTGGCACAAAAGAATTGGTTTTAAGTATGAATGATACACTGAAAAAGATGTATTGTTTAACTGAGGATGCAAATGATGAAATAGAAAAATTAAAGAATCGGTTAAAAAATATTCAGCAATCTAGAAATAACTTTTCTAAATTAAGTAATGAAATAGATATTATAGTTAGTAAATTTGATGAATTGAGAAAAATGGCATATTAATTAGTATATTAAAAAATATTTTGATAGAGCTTTATTCCAAACATATATAGCATGAAGAAATCAGGTTTAATTCTGAATCTTTATGCTTATTTTATTTTCGAAACCAACTATAGGAAGCATAATATATGATAATTTATAGATTTCAAAAAAGTTCTATCAGGTTAAAAGAATTCGAATTAAAATTAGAATCTAAACAATGTTATATATAATAAAGTAAGAGACAAAATATTTAAATTTAGATTTGGCAATTTGGTTTTATTTATATTTTTATTAAGAATAATTATAGGTTATTAGCATAAAACGGCTGTTTTTTAGAATAAAAAGAAAGTTTTTGATAATTTAAACTTAGTACCAAAAAGTTTACGTTTAATGCATAAATTTGTATGATTAGAGAAAATGCTATTTAATTAATTACAATATTGTGAGAATATGTAATTGTAAATAATCTACAATTTAAAGGGGGAGAATAACCATGAAAAAAAACTTAATAGCTAAAATCACTTTAGGAGCATTACTATGCGCTAGCATTATACCAGCAGCAGCTAGCACACATTATAAAACTTTACCATTAAATAGCTCAAATGCAATACTCCAACCACATCAACAAGTAACTGATATGGGATACCGCGCAAAAAATCATGATGATAAAGAGGTAGCAATTTTAGCAAAGAGCATGCAAGGTACAACAAAAGTTGATATGCGTGCATTAGATGCTAATGGAAATTCTGTTTTGGATTGGAAGAGCATTAGTACCTATTCAGGTTGGCAAAATTGTACCATTCATCCTGTTGACGGAACAGTAATCCAAAAGGGATCTCCAATAGATATGCAACTTCGTGATCATTATGATCATAAAACTACTAGCTATATCACTGATGGAGAATTAGACTATCAATAAACAATTTAATTGTGAAAAGAGAGCTTAAAAGCTCTCTTTTCACAATCAAATGGGAGGAAAAAAATGAAGAATGAATTAAAAATGGAATTTAGCAAATGTTTAAATAGTAAGAAGTT
This sequence comes from Clostridium sp. YIM B02569, assembly GCF_022320765.1. Classification (NCBI taxonomy): domain Bacteria; kingdom Bacillati; phylum Bacillota; class Clostridia; order Eubacteriales; family Clostridiaceae; genus Clostridium; species Clostridium sp. YIM B02569. The sequence continues at coordinate 35,836 of NZ_JAKJJX010000030.1, forward strand.
TAAATATTGTTTTTCTATTTTATTTGGGTTAACAATTTTATCATATGCAATGTTATTTAAACAAACATTTCAGCGCAATTCATTACAATTGGGAAAGACGACAGATTACAGTATGATAATTAGCTCTAGTGATATAAGAACTATATTTTTAACATTTGTATTAATTGCTCCGTTAATATGTACCTTAATGTATAGTGATTCTTTTATAGAGCAGAGAGAGAATAACATGTATTCAATTTTTTTAATGAGATCAGGTAAGAAAAAATATATAATAGCCAAAACAATTACAATATTTACAGTTACATTTGTTTCTATATTTTTTATACTTGGATTTAATGAAATATTAACATGGATATCAATACCTGATGTAGGCATCAATAATGGACAACCTGCATACTTAATAATTCAAAATAATAAACCAGAGTATTTTTTACAAGATATTTATGATAGATTTCCGCACTTATATAATTTTATTATTATTATTATTACCGCATTATTTTGTTCAATATCCTCATTAATAGCATTTAATTTATCAATGATATTTAAAATAAATAAAATAATAATGGTTATTATAACATTTTTAATAGTTAATGCGACTGAAATGTTTTTGCCTGATGATTATCAAATGCAAATGTATATTCAAACTTGGCCAGCTGAGTTCAAAAAATTTTTAATTGTATTATCTATTTGGCTGCTACTAACAGCGATTACCTTTGTAATAGGAATAAAGAAAGAAATTATTTAGTTATAAAAAGAAAGGAAAGCATATAGTTTATGAGCACATATTTAAAGAAAGCGTTATTAGATATTAAATCAATCTTTTTATTTCTATTTATATTTGCAATTTTAATATATAATTTTTCAATAGGTACAACTGCGAATTATAGTAATTTCGATATTTATGATATCGGAGTAGGCTTTTTCAGCAGAATAGGAGCAATCATGTTAGCATACTTACTATTGCTGAGTATACTTATAGATTATTATGATAAAGATTATATAATAATTAGATTTCAAACTATAGAGAAATGGAGATTGTCCATAATAAAGAACCAAATATTCCTAGCAATAATTTTTACACTTATATTGAATGTAATACCAGTAATATATATAGTCTTAAATTCATCTGTTATAAAATATGACAATTGGAAGATGTATCTAGCAATTAATACAATAACTCAAGCTGCTGCATTTATGTCAGTAGGCTTTTTTGCTACATTAGTGTATTTCAAAACATTGAATTTAAAGTTTGCTATAACAATTCCTTTCATAGTATATTCGATATTAAACTTAATTGATAACTTTCTATTGAATCAATATCTTAATATTTCTGCAAGCTTTTCAATACCTTGTGGCTCTAATGATTTTATTATTTATGAAGTATGTAGGAAAACATTAATTATAGCATTGATTTTTTATATTATATCTACATCAATTAAGAAAAAAAGAGATATGTTTAATTTTGAAGGTTAGTAGGAGGAGTTATGAGTTACATTGAATTAAAGAATGTTAGTAAAGTAGTAAAAGATTCTAAAATTTTAGATAGCATAAGTTTATCTTTAGAAAAAGGAAAAATTTATGGATTTCTAGGAAGTAATGGATCAGGGAAGACTATGTTATTTAGAACTATCTCAGGATTAATTAGACCAACAAGTGGAGAGGTCTTAATTAATGACAAAGTGATTGGAAAAGAAATTGATTTTCCTGAATCATGTGGTATAACTATTGAGAATACAGGGTTTTGGAATGATCAAACTGGATTTGATAATTTGAAGAATATAGCAAGTATAAAGAATATAGTGGACGATAGAGCTATAATGGAGTCAATGGAAAGAATAGGGTTAAATCCCCAAGATAAAAGAAAATTTAGAAAATATTCATTAGGAATGAAACAAAAATTAGCTTTAGTACAAGCATTTATGGAATCTCAAGATCTTATTATATTAGATGAACCTACTAATTCTCTGGACGAAGAGTCAGCAATCAGAGTGAGAAATATATTAAGAGAAGAAAGGAGCAGAGGAGCAACTATTTTAATAGCTAGTCATATTAGTGAGGACATTGATAGGTTAGCTGATAAGAAGTTTAAAGTTGATCTTGGTAGAGTATATGAAATTTAAATCAGAAAAAAATTTATTTTATCTTATTATATTCCTAATAATATGTATAGGCATAATATCATCATTAATATTAAGATCATCTATCATCAATTATGATTATAATAAATTTCTCTCAGAAAAGAATCAATATTCATATTATCCGTATAAAGATTTAAGATATTCAGGTGGTGTATTCACAGATATAAGCGATGAAAATAATATTGATATGAGTAATTTTTCAGATTATATAGTAGAAGGAGTTGCAACAGGTGAACATGAAATTTTAGATAGTGCGGTTTTGACTCAGATTAAGATCACCAAAGTTATCAAGGGGAATATTAATAAGGAAAGTATTTATATTTATGAACCTGTATCTATAGAAATAGGTGGAAATCATTCCAAACAGCTTGAATCTATGTTAGGTTACAATTTAATTAAAAATGATGAAGAGTATGTTTTCTGCATAAACGATTTTTCTAATATTGCAGATCATGCTTACACAGATAAAGAGAAAAATTCATACATATATAAGAACCCACTTTTAGGGAAGTTCCCCATAAAGAATGATAGCTCGGATTTTAGAATTGTAGAGGAAAATGAATTCGATAATAATATCAACTATAATGAGTATGCAAACTATGAACAAATATTTTCATCTAGAAAAAGTATGGATACCTATTTTAAATGTAAGGAACAACTTATTCAGATAATAAACTAATAATTCCAATATAATAGGTATAAATATTAATTATATAAATTTTAAATTTGATCCTATAGGATAGATAATTTTATAAAAGTCTATCCTATAGGCTATTTTTTTGAGGACTAATCATAAATTATTTTTATAGAAATTTATGAACCTAAAATTCACATGATAAATATACAAAATATAATAGAAATATACAATCGGTTTGAATGTAAATTGATATAATAAGGCTAAATCGAAGATATTACTCATGGGTATAAAAATAAATAATTTATTTAAGGTGGGAAATTATATGTTAGAAAAAAATTTAAACGAAATCTTAAAGAAAAGGTTTAATAAGATAGTGAGAGAAGCGAGTAATGAAGAAATCTATTTAGCATTATTAGAATTAACAAAGGGAACAATCAAGAAAAAGAGTGTTAATAGAGGGAAGAGAAAATTATATTATATTTCTGCTGAATTTTTAATTGGCAAATTACTATCGAATAACTTAATTAATTTGGGTCTTTATGAAGATGTTAAAGATGCTTTGACTAAGAATGGTAAGGAGTTAGCTGAAATTGAAGAAATTGAATTAGAACCTTCGCTAGGAAATGGTGGACTTGGAAGATTAGCAGCTTGCTTCATAGACTCTATTGCAACTTTAGGATTTAATGGAGATGGTGTAGGACTAAACTATCACTTTGGATTATTTAAACAAGTTTTTGAAGATCATAAGCAAAAAGCTGTTAAGAATCCATGGATAACAAGTGAAAGTTGGTTAAATAAATCTGATATTAAGTTTGAAGTTCCATTTGCAGGATTCACAGTCATTTCAACTCTTTATGATATAGATGTAACTGGCTATGATCAAGAAGTATCAAATAAACTTCGTCTATTTGATGTAGATACAATAGATGAAACTTTAGTTAAAGAAGGAATTGATTTTGACAAAGAAGATATTAAGAAGAACTTAACATTATTCTTATATCCTGATGATAGTGATGAGGCTGGACGCTTATTAAGAATATATCAACAATATTTCATGGTTAGTAATGCTGCACAATTAATATTACTTGAAGCAGATGAAAATGGGTATGATCTTCATAAATTACATGAACATGTTGTTGTTCAAATCAATGATACGCATCCATCTATGGTTATTCCTGAATTGATAAGGCTGCTTGGAGAAAGAGGTATACCTATGTCAGAAGCCATTGAAATAGTATCTAAGACTTGTGCTTATACAAACCATACAATATTAGCAGAAGCTTTGGAAAAGTGGCCTATAGCTTATTTGCAAAAGGTTGTTCCACACTTATTACCAATTATTAGAGAATTGGACAATCAGGTTAAACTTAAATTTAAAGATGAAAAAGTAGCTATTATAGATAAAGATATGAGAGTGCACATGGCTCATATGGATATTCACTATGGATATAGTGTAAATGGTGTTGCTGCTCTCCATACTGATATCTTAAAAGAAGAAGAGTTAAAGCCATTCTATGATATATATCCAGAAAAATTCAATAATAAAACTAATGGCATAACCTTCAGAAGATGGTTAATTCATTGTAATAACAAACTTGTCAGCTATATTTCAGAACTTATCGGAGATGGATATAAGAAAGATGCTGCTAAGCTAGAAGAATTAGCTAAGTTCATAAATGATAAAATAGTGTTAAGTAAGATTGGAGAAATTAAAAAAGAAAATAAGATTGCATTAAAGGAATATTTAAAAGAAACACAAGGAGTAGAAATTGATGAAAATTCTATCTTCGATATTCAAATTAAAAGACTTCATGAGTACAAGAGACAACAAATGAATGTACTTTATATTATTTATAAATATCTGGATATAAAGAAGGGGAATAGGCCAACTACACCTATAACAATGATATTCGGAGCTAAGGCTGCACCAGCTTATGTAATTGCACAAGATATAATTCATACTATTCTTTGTCTACAAGAAATAATTAATAATGATCCAGAAGTTAATAAATATCTAAAAGTTATTATGGTTGAAAACTATAATGTGACTAAGGCTTCTAAGTTAATACCTGCTTGTGATGTTTCAGAACAAATCTCGCTTGCATCTAAGGAAGCATCAGGTACTGGTAACATGAAGTTTATGCTAAATGGTGCATTAACTCTAGGAACTGAAGATGGAGCTAATGTTGAAATTCACGAATTAGTTGGAGCTGAAAATATCTATATATTTGGTGAATCTTCTGAAAAAGTTATCGAGCATTATAAGAATGCAGATTATGTTTCTAATGAATTCTATAAAAAGCCAGAAATAAAAGAATTGGTTGACTTTATCATAAGTGATGAAATGATAAAAGTTGGGGATGAAGAAAATCTTACAAGACTTCATAAAGAATTAGTTAATAAGGATTGGTTCATGACTTTACTTGATGTTGAGGATTATATAAACACAAAAGATATGGTATTTAAAGATTATGAAGATAGAGAAGATTGGAACAAAAAAGTGTTAATGAATATTAGCAAAGCGGGATTTTTCTCTTCAGATCGTACAATTGCTCAATACAATGAAGATATTTGGAAGCTATAATTTATAAATAGAATAATAATTTAGTTTAAGTGGTATCTATCCCGGTTAGCAGCAAATTTAACTGATAAGAAAGACTAAAAATTTGAGAGTTCAAGTTTTTAGTCTTCTTTTTATTAAAGTAAAAGTTTGTTTATTATCCAAAATTATTGTTCCTATATTCAGAAGGTGAAACACCAGTAAATGATTTAAATACTTTATGGAAATGGCTTTGATCATGAAAACCTAAGGTTAAGCCTATTTCTAAAATGCTACTAGTTGTAGTTACAAGCAATACTTTAGCCCTATCAATTCTTATTTTTTTTGCATATTTCATAATAGTCATGCCCATATGTTTCTTAAAGCAATCTGATATATAGCCTTCAGATAGATTTAATTCTCCAGATAATTTTTTTAATGAGATTTGGCTTTCAATATTAAGATGTAAGTGCTTCAGAATTCTATTTATGACAAAGTTATCTTTCACTTCAACGTCATTTATAAGGAGATTAATGTATGTATCTATCATTTGTATTTCAATAGTTTGTAAATCGTCTATAGTATTAAGGGTAGGGATTAAAGTATAGAATTTGTTGTATATTGGATGAAGATATCTCGTTAAAATGCCATTTTCAACTATTTCTCTAGTATACATAGCATTCCAAATAAGCAAATCGTTTTTCTTATCCTGTATAGATATCTCATCGGAAATTTCATCTAAATGCTTTTTTTTAACTATTTCTAAGATTTGCGGCTTTGCTCTAAGTTTTATTAAGAATGATATGTCATTATTAAAAATACTCATATCTGATATGAATGAATTATCCAAGGTAATTTCCTCCACACACTCTACTATTATAAATGTATATTAAATATATACATATTATATTAAATATGTACAAGTACAATCAAGTATTAGTAAGTAAGGTAGATGTAATTAATGAAGATTCATATGGTAAAAATAGTATAATTTTCGACTCGATTTTATGCTAAAAGTTAATAATATTATAGTATATATGTAAAGAAATTGAACTATCAGTGCGATAATAAAAAGAATATGTAAATTGTTATTGTAAAAATTAAAAGGGAAAATAATGCAAATAGATAACAGATTTGATTAAGTCAAATTGTTATTTGTTCAATTTTATGAAAAGGGGTAATAGTAATGAAAACGAAAAAGTTTAGGGTTAACACTATTCGCAGCAAACTAGTTATTAGCTTAATAGGAATTTGTGTGATTCCCCTAATAATATTAGGTTATGGTGCCAATATACAGGCTAAATCCATCCTTAATGAAAAGCTGAAATTAACAAGCCAGCAAACGCTTTTAGAAGTGAATGATGGAATTAGCAGCTATTTTGATGGATTCAGTAATATGATAACTATGACATCCACAGATTATAACTTTGTTAACAGTGATAAGAGTGAGCAAGCAGCATACATACCAGAAAGTCTAAAGAATTTAAAAGAAAGTAATAGTAATATTTTTAGTTCATATTTTGCAACTACTGATGGGAAATTTGATATATATCCCAATAGTAAAATGCCAGAAGGATTTGATCCAAGAGAAAGGCCTTGGTATAAGCAAGCTGTAGATAATAAAGGAAAAGTAATAATAACGTTACCGTTTACAGATGCTCAGACAGGGAAAAATGTTGTGTCTATTGCAAAGACAGTGGAAAGAGATGGGAAAGTCATAGGAGTTTGCGCTATGAATGTTTCTTTAGAGACACTTACAGAAAAAATAAGTATGAAAAAGATAGGAAGAACAGGATATGTTTTTATTTCTGATGTAGAAGGTAAAAGTATGATAGCGCATCCCAATAAAGATTTATTAGGAACTGATGCAGCATCTAAACAATCTTTTTGGAATGATGCTAAGACTAATGAAAAGGGATTTATAACGTATACCTTTAATAATACAAAGAAGTTTGGAGTATATGAAACTAATAATATTACAGGTTGGAAATTAGTAGCGACGTTAGATGAAAAAGAGCTGTCAAATGATACAAATTCAATATTAACTACAACTTTAATTATAATAGTAGTTATATGCTTTATTTCAATAGTTTTATCTTTATTATTAAGTAAAGGAATAGCACATAATATTAAGAAATTAAAAGAAGTATTTGAAAAAGCCTCAAGTGGAGATTTAACTGTCTCTATTACTTCATCTACAAAAGATGAATTTATGGATTTAGCTAATTCATTTAATGAAATGCTAAAGAATATTTCAGAGCTTATGAACAATGTAACTAAATCATCAAAAACAGTTTTGGAAACGTCATCGAATCTTGCAAGTATGTCTGAGGAAGTAACTGCATCTATAGGAGAGGTTGCAAAAGCAATAGAAGAGGTATCAGAAGGGGCAACAAATCAATCGCAAAATGCTCAAAATGGAGTTACAGAAATGAATGATTTGTCTAATAGATTAGATAAAATAAGTGTAAATTCTAATGAAATGGACAAACTATCAGCAAGCACCAAAGAATTAGGTGCTAAAGGATTATCTATGATAGATACACTAATAGAGAAATCAAAGAAAACTAAAATAGCTACAGGTGAAGTTGATAGCATAGTTAGAGATATGGATGAAAGTACTAGAAAGATAAATACTATATCTGAAACAATCTCGCAAATAACAGAGCAAACTAATTTACTGGCACTAAATGCAAGTATAGAATCTGCACGAGCAGGGGAAGCAGGAAAAGGTTTTGCAGTTGTAGCAGAGGAAATAAGAAAACTCGCGGAACAATCAAAATCATCAACAGAAGAAATCAAAGTTATTATTACAAATATCCAGAGTAAGTCTGATACAGCGGTTAAAGCAATTAAATCTACAGAAAGTGTAGTGACAGAGCAAGATTTAGCAGTAGGAAAGACACAGGAGATATTTAGCGAAATCCTTAGATCAATTGAAACGATGATAAGCAAGGTTGATGAGATAAAGACTTCTATTATTGATGTTGATGAGAAAAAGAAAAAAGCGGTATTAGAAATTGAGAATATATCACTAATATCACAGGAAACTGCTTCAGCTTCAGAAGAAGTAACTGCATCAACAGAGGAAATAACAGCAGTTATGGATAGATTCACAAAATATGCGGATGAGCTACAATTATTGGCGGAAAAGTTAGATGAAGAAATAAGTAAGTTTAAAATGACATAGGTAGAATTACAAGTTGAATTTGATGTAAAAATCTAATTCAACTTGTTCTTTATTTATAGGAATAATAATGAATTAAAGTTAATATTATCCTAGATAATTTAATTATTTAGTGGTATCATTATATAGAAAATTGGTATATTGGAGGTATGATTATGAAGAGTTTAAAAGGAAGCAAAACAGCAGTAAATTTAATGAAATCATTTGCAGGGGAAAGCCAAGCTAGAACTAGATATACTTACTATTCTAGTATTGCTAAAAAAGAAGGATTTGTGCAAATTGCAAACATATTCTTAGAAACAGCAGAACAAGAAAAAGAACATGCAAAAAGGTTTTATAAATTTCTTAAGGATGATTATGTTGACGAGCAGATAGAAATACAAGCATCTTACCCAGTCTCATTCCACGAAAGTACATTGAAAAATTTACTTGCAGCAGCTTCAGGCGAAAATGAAGAATGGACAGACCTTTATCCAAGTTTTGCAAAAACAGCTGAAGAGGAAGGATATCCAGAAATTGCAGTAGTTTATAGAAAGATAAGTGAAGTTGAAGCACGACATGAAGCTAGATATAAAAAACTAGCTAAAAATATTGAAGATGGAACAGTATTTAAGAAGGATGAAGTAACTCTTTGGAAGTGTGGCAATTGCGGATTTATATATGAAGGCAAAGAAGCACCAGCTGCATGTCCTGCATGTTCACATCCACAAGCATACTTTGAAGTATTTGTTGAAAATTATTAATATAGAAATCAATTAGACATACATTAAGGGGACGCTTATATTTAAGTTTAAATTAAGTGTTTCCTTTTTTGTGTTAGTATTTTTGAAAATTTAGACAGTTCATATTTACCGTGTTAAAATAAAAGAAGTATATAAAAATAAGACAGATGGTGAGTATATGATTAAAGCTAAATTAGAAAAGAATAAAAGTGGAAAAATAATATTTAAATTAAAAATAGATAGCGATTATAAAGAAAATATTTTATTTAAAAGAGCTATTATGGAATCAAAAGAAATTAAAGGACGATATCAATATGAAGTACCTTTAAGATTCTTTATTCCAATATGTAAGAATGTAGGTAGAGAGAATTTAGTATTAGATAAGAGATGCATATTATCTTATTTGGAATTCTCAGATTATTATGATGAAAATTATTATACAGATATAGATGCTACCGCAAAATATATGAAAAAATGGAGAGAAGAAGGTTGTCCTGATATTTATAGAATAACTATAGATAAAGATAGCTATGAAATAACAAAGGAGGTAGTCTTTAAGAAGCCTAAGGTAGTAATTAAGGACTTCAGTTTATAATATGTATTTTAAAAGAGAAATAAAAAAAGGAGTTATCTCAAATTGGAAGTAATTTGAGATGAAGCCTTTTTAATGCATTTCAGTATTATTGACTATAAATTACGCTTGCTATTATATTAGTAATTTCTAATGAATTGCTAGAGAGTAAAAATTCATGTATAGAACTTAGGTTTAAGGATTTAAGTAATAGCAAATCATTAGTATTAGCTTTGAAAATTTTATTGTTAATAGTAAATTTAAAGCTACCACTTACAACGTAAAAGCAAATGGCTATAAGTTCCTTATCTAATGGAACTTGATATTTGAATACACACTTTTTTCTAGGCGTAATATTTAAATGAACTAATTCACCATTATAATTCTCTCTTGTCATTAAGTTAAAAACAGAGGCTTTTCCATAAGTTTTTGTTTTCCAATCACCCATGAAGCTATCTTGTTCAAAGACTTTTAGTAATTTCTTATATTTATTTTCATGATCAAGGGTTATTTTGCCTTCAGTAACCATAAATTTACGTGAAACATTTGTAAGATCGCTAAAAGTAGATTCTGGTATATCAATTTTAGCTATACCAAGTCTCCATAAGAAGTTCCGGCTTGCATAATCAGAATCTACTGGATATGTTATTAATTCTGTCGCCATTCCACCAGACCAAAATGTCGGTTTATAGCTCTTTTCTCTTATTAATTCAACATCGTAGTTCATAAATTACTCTCCCTTTATTTATCACATATTTTATGTTCATTATATTAAAAGATATATGTATAATCAATAAAGATAAGTACAATATAAAGCATAATTAATTTTACTACTATGTAAGGGTTACTATTTTTAGATATATAAAGAATAGACATAAGATGCTTTAGTAAGTAAAATTAAAATAATAAGTAAAGTGAATAGCTAGATAAAATATCTATAGATTTATTAATTTGAGAACAATATGAAGTTCATGATTGATATGAAGTATAATTATAGGAGTTGTTTGTATGGAAAGCTTTATTAATAAGAAAATACTAAGAAAAGAAATTTTAGATAAGCGAAAAAAAATAGATGTAACAGAAAAAGAAAAAATGGATGAAAGAATATTAGAAACAGTTTATAGTAGCGAGTACTATAAATTGGCAAAAAATATTTTTGTTTATATATCGTTTGACACTGAAATAAATACAAGAGATTTTATAAAGGAATCTTTAAATAATAATAAAAGAATTTATGTTCCAAGGACTGAAATTAAAACTAGACTTATGGATGCAGTAGAAATTAAATCACTGGATAATTTGTCGGAGAGTTCATACGGAATACCAGAACCATCTATAAATGATCCATATATTGATCCAAACGAACTTGATTTAATTATAGTTCCAGGTGTAGCTTTTGACAAGCGTGGGGGAAGAGTTGGTTATGGAGCAGGTTTTTATGATAGATATTTCAAGAAAATTAACAAAGATAATATAAAAAGAATTACCAAATTAGCATTAGCATATGATTTTCAAGTACTTGATAAAGTTCCAACAAGTTATCATGATGTACCAGTAGATTACATTATAACTGAAAAAGAATTTATAAAGTTGGAATAATGTAATGGCGGATTAAAATAAACAGGGGGAATATATGGAATATATTGAAAGTAATTTTGGTTACCTAAAAGGAACCAAAATAGAAAAGTACTACGATCATCTGATAAAAGCAGAATTTTTATGCGAGTATTATCCAATAGTTACAAAGATTATTGTTAGAAAAGTAATGGAAATGCTTTTAAGAGATATAGCGCAGGACAGTGGAATGGATATGAATGTTTCTGCACTTACATTACTAAATGGTATTAAGTTAAAGTCTAATATTTCTTTTTCAGAAGAAAGTTATAATAATATAGAGATTATATTGGCTAACGGGTATGAGAACATTTCAAAAAGAGATAGAAATAGAAAGATACCTAAACATCCAATAGAAATTTTAAAAATAGCTCAAAAGGTTCTATATTACTATTTGAAAGAAAAAGAAAATTTGATGCTAGATATAAAGAATTTAAGTTTTAGTGCTCCTAGTACTATAGAATATATGAAGAAAGAACTTTTAAAGATCAATAACGATATTGCTCAAAGAGAAAATTTAATCAATAATCTTAGGAAAAAGATTCTTGAGGTAGATAGTTCTCCAAAGCGAATAAGTGAAATAAATAACATCATAATACTAATAAAAGAAGAAAAAGCTTATTTAGAAGAAATCCAAGATATATTAAATAGAAAAGTAGAAATGCAAAATAAATGTGTATTGAATATGGAAACGGATTATAAAACATATGAAAAAAAGCTTAATGAAATGAAAATTAAGTTTAATGAGAATGAAGAACTTCTTCTAGAAAAAGAGGGGCAGCTTCTAAAGGCTGAGATACAAAATCAAGAATTGAAAATATCGACTGAGGAGTTAGATGACGAAGATGAATCAATAAAAAGGATGAAAGTATCACTGGATGAAGAATTAAGAACATTAAGACACGCATATGAAAGTTTATTAAACTTAACAGAAGAATATAATGATATTGTTGAAACAATAGAATTTTCATATGATAATGAGCTACGAAAAGAATTAGAAGCTAAAAAGAACAGTATTCAAATAAAAATAAACTTTGAAGATGCTGTATTTAATGAGAATATAATTATTTACAATAAAAATATAGTGGAGTATAAAAGAAAAGCGTTAATATTTAAAGAACTAGTAAATGAAAATATAAAACGAGAAATTAGGCATGAAAAATTTTATGATGGATTTTTAAGACTATCAGGAAAAGAGCTTAAAATCGTATATACAATCATTAATAATATTACTTCAAGTTTTAATTTGATAAGTAAACCTAAGGAATTATTGGGTAGATATAATGAAGATAAGTTTTTAGAATTACTAAATAGAAATTTAGAGAATTTAAAAAACATTAATGATAATGAAATAAAGCTAATTTTATATTATAAATTAATAAGTTTGTCAAATGCGCCTTATGGGAAGATATACAATAGAAGAAAGTTTGTACAGACATTGGATTACATGGTAGAGAAAGCTTATGCTGTTTTAGTGCCAAAAAAGGATTTTAAAGCAAGAGCAAGAAAATTAGATGCAATAAATGAATATTATATGAATAGAACTATATCAGCATTAAAAAATAAAGGTTCAAATACACATATTACAGAAGAGCTTATAGAAAAGATTTATGATATAATCACAAAATTAAGACAAAGACCAGAAAATAAAGAGAAAAGGCTTTACTATGAAAAACTCGATTTAGATGTCATGACGGAGTCGGCCATTAAAGTAGCTATAAAATCTCAACCATATACATTTCTATATATGATAGCAGACTTAGCGAGCATTGATTCATATAAGGATATGTCTAGTATTATATTTCAAATTGAAAATTTAATTGAGAAAAGGTCTTTAATTAAAAATTTTTCTAATACCTATTTTATGGTTCTATTATATTTATCTAGCGATGCAATAGTTGTAAGCCAAAATCAGCAAGAAGAATTAGTACCATTAGCAGTGATGTTAATAACGAGTGTAAGTTTAGTCTCAGATAATGATTTTATAAATCTGGAAGGTTATAATGATTTGGTCAAGTTATGGAAACAAAAACAGCAAAAATATAACGATATCTGTATGAAGAAAGGGGAAAAGGAAAGTAGCTTAGCACTACTAATGAGAGAAAAATTAGAATTAGAAATTAACCAGAAAGAATTATCAGAAGCCTATGACTCATTATTGAGAAGGTATGGAAGTTACGAGAATGAATTTAAAAATCTAGTTATGAATTCAGAAAAAAGAGTTCTATTGCCATCATATTTTTACTATGATGATTTGTGCAATAAAAAGAAGCTAGCAGAAAAGCATATCAATGAATCAAAAAATAAAATCGGAACATTGAAAAGCATGTTTTCTATAGAGGTTTGGAAGGATCAAGCGAATAAGTTTATTAATGAATCCAATATGCTAGAAGCTGAAAAGTTGCTAATTAAAGAAGCAAAGCAAAAGCCTTACTTTAAAAAGGAATATTCAGTTTTCTTAGAATTAGAAGATCAAATTCAAAAAGTGAATGAATCTATACAAAAAAATAAGGAGATGCTGAGAAGCAAAGATGCACTAGTTGATAATATAGGAGGCAAAATTATTGACTTACAGAAGCAGTTAACGACTATGAAGAATGCGTATATAGACATAGAAAGTGGTTACTAAAAGGTTAATTGTAGATATATTATTATGATTTACTAAGTGTTATATTATTTTGCAGAAAGAGCATGAGTCTAGGCTCAGTAAGAAAATTGTGTAAACTAAAAAAATGAGGATGCCTTATTTTCAAGGGCATCCTCATTTTTTATATAAATTTTATAGTTCTTTATTTTCTATTTCTTTAACAATTCTCTCGATAAACGCATCTAATTTAACAGCGCCTTCATCGTCATTCTTTCTGCTTCTTACAGATACCTCATTATTAGCAGCTTCCTTTTCCCCAACAACTAAAATGTAAGGAGTTCTTTCAAGTCTAGCTTCTCTAATCTTATAACCAATTTTTTCAGCTCTATAATCAGTTTCAACTCTAATACCTTTATTCTTTAAGGCTTTTGTAACTGCTTCAGCATAATCATTGTACTTATCAGAGATTGGTAACACTTTGGCTTGAACTGGAGATAACCATGTTGGGAAAGCACCAGCGTATTCTTCTATAAGCATAGCTAAAGTTCTTTCATAACATCCAATTGATGATCTATGGATTATATAAGGACGTTTCTTTTCTCCGTCTTTATCTACATAACTCATATCGAATCTTTCAGCTAAAGCAAAGTCAATTTGAACTGTAAATAAAGTATCTTCTTTACCATGAACATTTCTAAATTGTAAATCAAGCTTTGGACCATAGAAAGCAGCTTCATCATCAGCTTCAACATAATTAATATTTAAGTGATCTAGGATATTTCTCATTGTATCTTGAGTTTTATTCCAAGCATCAGGATCATTGATATATTTTTCAGTATTATTTGGATCCCATTTAGAGAATCTATAAGTTATCTTTTCAGCAATTCCTAAAGTTCTCATTAAATATTGAATTAATTCAAGAACGCCCTTAAATTCTTCTTCTAATTGCTCAGGTGTAACAACTAAATGACCATCAGCTAAAGTGAATTGTCTAACTCTTATAAGACCATGCATCTCACCTGAAGCTTCATTTCTAAATAAAGTAGAAGTTTCACCGTATCTGAGTGGAAGATCTCTATAACTGTGTTGTTCAGCATTATAAATTGTATATTGGAATGGGCAAGTCATTGGCCTTAAAGCAAATACTTCATCGTCCTTTTCTTCATCACCTAATACAAACATACCATCTTTGTAATGATCCCAGTGACCAGAAATCTTATACAAATCGCTTTTAGCCATAAGTGGAGTCTTAGTTAAAAGATAACCTCTTTTTTCTTCCTCATCTTCAACCCATCTTTGAAGAAGTTGAACTATTTTTGCTCCTTTAGGCATTAATAATGGAAGTCCTTGACCTACATTTTCATCAGTTGTAAATAGTTTTAATTCTCTACCAAGTTTATTGTGATCTCTCTTTTTAGCCTCTTCTAAAGCTTCTAGGAAAGCATCTAAGTCTGATTTCTTTAAGAAAGCAGTACCATAGATTCTTGTAAGCATCTTATTTTTTTCATTCCCCTTCCAGTAAGCACCAGCACTTCTAGTAAGTTTAATTGCTTTAACTGATTTTATTGACATAAGATGAGGACCAGCACATAAGTCTGTGAAATCACCCATTTTATAGAATGAGATTATTTCATTTTCAGGAAGATCGTTTATTAATTCAACTTTGTAAGGTTCATCCTTCATTAATTCTAAAGCTTCATTTCTTGGAAGCTCAAATCTAGATATTTCTGGATTTTCCTTAATTATTTTTTGGATTTCTGCTTCAAGTTTGTCTAAGTCGGCAGCAGTGAATGCACTTTCTCTATCGAAATCATAGTAGAAGCCAGTTGCAATTGAAGGTCCTATAGCTAACTTTGTTTCAGGGAATAATCTTTTTACAGCATAAGCTAAAACGTGAGATATGCTATGTCTTAGGGCATCTTTACCTTCTTGAGAGTCAAATGTGCATATGCTTAACTCAACATCTTCATTTATTTCTTTTCTAAGGTCTTCAACTTTTCCATTAACTATACCGCAGCAAGCATTTCTAGCTAAACCTTCACTAATTGATTTCGCAATTTCATAAATAGATAAACCAGCTTCTAGTTCTTTAATTGATCCGTCTTTTAAAGTTACTTTTATCATTTTAAAACTCCTTTCAGATTTAAGAAAATTTTGATTTTGTGACTTGTTAAATTTTAATAATAATATCGTTAAGAAAAGTTATTACTAAAATCATACATTTTTGCAAACAAAAAAACCTCATCTCTAAAAATAGAGACGAAGTAATATCCGTGGTTCCACTCTAATTACCTAGAACAGATTGATTAAAATAGGTCAAATAAAATAAACATTAAAACCTTTTTAAAAATCAGTTAAATAGGCCACTTAAATTTATCGTAACGTGATAATTACGGGCTTTATTAGGGCCACTCAGAGGTGGTTTTCAGTCTAAATTTATATAAGAATAATCGCACCAACATATTCTCTCTCTGAAAAATAAGATTTTAGCTTACTGTCCTCATCAACGTGTTTATTTATTATATTAATATTCTTAATTATAAGCACATGATTTTTAGATGTCAACTAATTAACAAAAAAAATACAAAAGATATTAAGAATCTCAGAATATATTGGATATTTTAACAAAATTATAATAAGGCTTTAACCTAGAATTTATTAAAATCAAATAAAATTTATGTATATTAGATTGTATTTAGTATTTTTTTCAGGAGGTAAAGATGAATAGAAGTATTAAAGTTAAAATTATTATGTTCTTAATACCAATGTTATTAATTGCATTTATAGCTTTGTCGGGAATAGGATATAGATTTGCAAGTAAGTCATTAAAAGAGAGTAACTTAAATGTAATGGAAGAGATGACGAAAACTGCTGCATCACGAGCAGATGATCAAATAAAAAGTGAGATTAGGAACCTTGAAGTAATTGCAAGCAATCCGATAATAACGGATAAGAATGTGCAAATAGAAGAAAAAATTCAAATACTTAAACCAGCATTGAAAACAGTTGGACAATTAGAAATGAGCATAAGTGATAAAGATGGAAATTCAATAGATACTTTAGGAAATAAGAAATCAATAAAGACAACACAAAGTTTTATGAAATCAATAAATGGTGAAAATTCAATAACCAATCCATATATAGATCCAGTCACAAAGAAAAAAGTCATATCATATTCAGTACCTATCAAGGATTCTTCAAATGGTATTATAGGAATTATTACCTCGATAAAAGATTGCAAAGATTTTGCTTCTTTAAACAAAGAAACTAATTTTTTGAAAACGGGAAATTTATTAATTGTAGATAGTAATGGTAATTTTATAGTTTCAGAAGATGAGAGCTTGGTAAATGAGAATAAAAATATAACCAATATGACCTCTGATAAAGAAAATTTACAAGATCTAAATAACATAGGAAAAAGTATGACAATTGGGACCCAATCTGGAACAGGAAAATATACTTATGAGGGTAAAGAAAGATATATATCATATAGCCCGATAGGGAAAACAGGTCTTGCCATAGGAATCACAGTAGAAGAAAAAGATCTACTAAGTGCATTAAACAGTTTAGCTTTTATTGATATTATAGTGACTGTTATTATGACGCTACTAATATTAACTATTATAATAGGCTTTACAATTATAGTTGTAAACAGGTTACTTGGGGCGAAGTATTATGTAGATAGTATTGCTAAAGGTGATTTTTATACTAAAGTTGATGATAAATATACTAAGGGTAATGATGAAATAAGTGAAATATGCCTAAGTGTAAGCCAAGCTAAAGAGTCAGTAGGAAAGATGATAGAGGCAGTAAGAGAGGATTCAAATATAGTTAGAGAAGGTTCTGTATCGTTAAATCAAATTGCAGAAGAACTATCAATTCTTACAGAGGAAATATCAGCATCCATAGGAGAGGTTTCTAATAATACTAATAAACAAAGTCATGACTTTGTACAGATAAGCACTAAGCTTGAAAACTTTGGTGAAAATATAACTGAAGTTAAGAATAATGTTCATTCAATTAATGAAGATATTGCAATAATAAATGACAAATCTTTAAAAGGGACTAAAGACATAGAAGAATTAAATGGCGGAATTATAAGTGTTAATGATAGTTTCGAAAAGTTTTTAATCAGCATAGAGTATATACAAGGTGATATGAAAAATGTTAATGGAATTACGAATATTATAAATGGAATATCTGAACAAATAAATCTTCTAGCACTTAATGCTGCTATTGAAGCAGCTAGTGCAGGAGATGCAGGACGAGGGTTTAGTGTAATAGCATTAGAAGTGAAAAAGCTTTCAGACAAAAGTAAGGAGTCTGCACAGAATATTTATAAGATAATAAATAGGCTTATAAATATAATAAATAAACTTGTAGAAGAGTCTAAAAATATGGAGAGTGAGTTGCATGAGCAGAAGGAAATGATTTATAATGCATCAAGTTCATTTTCAGAAATAGCACTTCTAGTTAAAGAAATAGCACCTAAAGTATCTAATATAGATAGTGTGTTTAATAATATTAATCACAGCAAAGATTTAATTGTTGAAACTGTATATGAGTTATCAGGAGAAATAACAGAGACATCAAATTCCTTGGAGCAAGTAACTAATTCATCAGTGCAGCTTGCACGACTTGCAGAGAAAGTTAACAGTAGTTCTGATATTTTACTAGATAGAGCAGATGATTTGCTTCAAAAAGTTAATCAATTTAAAATCAAAGAAGAGGATTTAACAAAAGATACCGACATATCTGAACAAAATTCAAAAGCAAATAATCAATATGAAGAAAAATCATATTCCAGTGGGGGAGGAGAGTTAGACACTAAGAATAAGAGGTTAGAAAAAGCGAATTTATTAAATAAGTTTGAAGACTCAATAGATAGTTATCAATATGAAAGAAATCTAGATCTTGATTTGGAAAAAGAATTAAAGGAATTATCAATGTTACCAGAGGAAGAAATTAATTTGGAATTTAGCAATTGTGGGACAAGTGATCTGGATTTATCACTGGCAGAACACTTTGTTGATTTAAGTGTATCTCCGCTGGAAAAGTTGGAAGTAGATACATCAACTAAAGATTTTGGATGGGGATGCTCTAAGATAACAGAAATTAAAGAATATATTAAGCAAAAAGATGAAGGAGAATGCCCGGAGGATGATTTAGGAAGATATAATATATCATAGTTTGTTATATAAATATATCTAAAAAATCATAACAAATGTATAAAATTTAATATTGATTTAAAATATTGAATAGATGTATAATATTGGTAGGCAGATGTGGCGGAATTGGCAGACGCACTAGACTTAGGATCTAGCGCCTTTTGGTGTAAGGGTTCGACTCCCTTCATCTGCACCAATAAGCGGGAATGACTCAATGGTAGAGTGTCACCTTCCCAAGGTGGACGTTGCGGGTTCGAGCCCCGTTTTCCGCTCCAGTAAGAATATAAAGATTAAATTAAAATAACAAATATCTAAAACAAAAA
Source organism: Clostridium sp. YIM B02569 (assembly GCF_022320765.1). NCBI lineage: Bacteria > Bacillati > Bacillota > Clostridia > Eubacteriales > Clostridiaceae > Clostridium > Clostridium sp. YIM B02569. The sequence goes on from NZ_JAKJJX010000030.1 coordinate 55,322, forward strand.
TTTGTTTTAGATATTTGTTATTTTAATTTACACATGGTTACTAAGATAAATTTAATTATATAACATAATAAGTTAATAATTGTCTTCAATCAATTTGTCTAAAGTTAAGTTAACAATCATTTCTTCAGAGTAAAATTTTTCACCCATTATTTTAAATATTACTTCTGATTTTTTATAACCTTCTTTATAAAGCTTTAAGTTTCTTGTAATTCTTTTAAGAGTGTTTCTAGGTATATTTAATTCTAATGCTAGCTCCTTAAAAGAATAATAATCTTTTTTTAGCATATCGTATAGTTTATTTTGAAGATCTAACTTATATCTATAATCAACTTCTTTAGATTGGTGGGGACCATATTTTCCTCTATGATGGGAAGGACATAAATATTTATAATTTAGTTCTATATCAAAGCCACCTTCACTTCTGTGAACAATATGATGTATATCAGCTTCGGCATTACATATTTCACATAAAGACAATTTTTAATCCTCCTTAGAATCTACCCTATATAAAAATATATTAATTGTTAAAATTTATTTAAATTAAAAAAATAATAGAATTCTTAATATAATAATATGATAACTGTAAATAACTTGACATTTAATATTATAAAGTAATAAATAAGAAATATCAATTTGAATATCTATAATAAAAGTCTAAAATTTTGTAATAAAATAATAAAATGGGGATAATATATTAATATGTATATATTAAACAAATTTATCCAAGAATAAACAATTATGAGATAAATGAGTTATAATATAATTAGAGAACAAAAGATAACTATTAATAATATATTTTATAAAATATTAGTTGGGAAGGTGAGTAAAGTGTGGGAAGTTTATAATTCATTTAATTATTGGGAAAACGTTATCAGTAGGAACAAGACAATAAGAGGACATATGTTTATGCAGAAACCACCAACAGAAAGAAGTATTTATTTTCATACCCTTATATTTGGAAACAATAATGGTATAAATAATATATGGGGATATTTCCCTAATAGAAAGTGTTTGATTGGTTATCTTCAATATTCGTTCTTGCAGGAAGCTTTTTATAAGTGGATATATGGAAAAGAAAAATTAATTACTAGGATTCCACATTTAACTGTTGATAAGATCATTCGTGAGGGAGAAAAACTAAAGAAAATAGACAAAGAAGTTGCAAGTAATATGAGGAGAGACTATGATTTCTTAAGTAGCTTATGGAATATTCCATCTGAAAAGGCTCAAGCTAGATTAGATAAATTCCCAGCAGAGTTTAATAAGAAGTGGATGGGGGATAACACAGAATTTTTATATATAAAAATTTTCAAGACTCCAGAGGAACTTGGAGAATTTGTAATTTCATCTTCGTTATTAACAAATACAAAAGAAGAATTAGAAAATAGAATAGGAATGTCTATTGATGAGTGGGAAGATATCTGCAAAAATGCAATAAGTGATCCTAATAAAGGAGAAGTATTCAGAGAGATTCTACTAAAAAAATTAAGCGAAGTATTTTAAAAGATTAATATATAATTTAAGGAGCTATAATTAGCAGATTAGAATCTGCTAATTATAGCTCCCTTTTAATTATAAAGCACTATAAACTTTGAATAGTATATTTTTAAATTATACTTTCAACAGAAGAGATACTTTGAGAAGAAATTCCAAGCATCTCACCAGTAAAGCCAAGGCCTTCTTCAGTAGTAGCCTTAATATTTATTTTATTAATATCTATATTCAGAGCAATTGAAATGTTCTTTCTCATATTCTCAATATGAGGCAGCATTTTTGGTTTTTGAGCTATTATTGTAGCGTCTATGTTGTTTATGGCATAGCCGGACTTAAGAAGCAATTTACCTGTTTCTTCAAGAAGTATGATACTAGATATTCCACTAAATCTACTATCTGTATCAGGGAAATGTTTGCCTATATCGCCAAGAGCACAAGCGCCCAATAAAGAGTCTATTATAGCGTGGATAAGAACATCCGCATCGGAATGACCTAGCAGCCCCTTCTCATATGGAATTTCTACTCCACCTAAAATTAATTTTCTATTTTCAACTAATCTATGAACATCATATCCTAATCCAATTCTCATATAATCACCTCATTATGTGTTTTATTATTTTACTATTCTAACATATTATGAGGCTTTTTATATAAATAATTATACTAATTTAAAATACGTCTACGTTTATTTGTTGACATGTTGTTCAAAGAGCTTGTTTTGGGTTTAATATAAAATTTAATGTTAAACCAAGAAATAAATCTATTTATATGAAAATGTATAAAGGTTGTTCTACGTCTTTTTACAAAATCTACATATATAATTTTTCCTCTCATTAATAATCTCCAAAATATTGCTTTTAAATTAAATTTAGATAAAGAAAATTTTATAGATAAATAGCTTTATATGCTATAATATCATAGTATGAAGAACTTATACAAAGGGTTAATATTTTAAAGAGGTGTTAATTTTATGGAAAATTTGGGCTTTAGTAAAGACAAATATGTATTTTCATCTATGCCGTCAATGTTCCTAATAGGAGATACTGCAGAGGATATTAGAAAAAAACAGATATCTTTATTTATAAATGAATTAAGCTCATATAATGTTTTACTTAAAGATTTAGTAAACTTTCCGATTAAAGAAGCTGACAGAAATATAGCTTTAAATATAGCTTATTATATAGCTAGTGATGAGGATTTACTAAGAATAATCAATGAAAAAAGAGTTTTACCGATAGCTAAAATAAGTAAGTTAACTAGGATAAAATCTGAGATTATAAATAAACTTAGGGACTACATAATAGCTTATTGCATTATAATAACTAATTCAAATTATAAATTTATTCAAGATTATCTAAGAATAAAATTAAAAGAAGATAATCAAGTTGTAAGCATTTCAAGTAAAAATCAACAACTATATAAAGGGATAGTAATAAAAGCTTTTAAAAATTCAGCATATATATTAACTTCAAAAGGAGAATTTTTAAAGATAAAGACTTCTAATAAATCAAAGGTTGGAGATGTATGTGAAGGAAAAGAAAAGAAAGGTATTAGGGGATACAAAATACATATATCAATATTACTATTTATATTAATATTGATTGGTAGTGGTATAACTATTGAATATAGGACAACACAGAGCATAATAGTTATAGAAACAACTTCTAATATAAAGATTCATATTAATAAGTTTCACAAAGTTATATATGCCTATTCGCCTACAGATAAAGGAAAAGAACTTATAGGAAATATTGATGTTTTGAATAAAGATGTTGATGAGGCTATATCGGAGATCTTTGAATATGCATTGGATAATGAAATGTTAGATTTAAGTAGGAAGGCATTAATAACAATTAATGGACAAGCTTTAAAATATGGAGAGCTTACTAAAACAAATAAATTTATATACGAACATAATATACCTATAGCTATAAATAATGCAGGAAATCAACAAAAATTACCCAAATACTCAACTGAAGATAGCAAGGAAGAAAAAAAATAACTCTTTATTTAAGAGTTATTTTTTAGTTTGTGCTAAAACTTCCTTAAAAGTATTCATATCATATTTTGAACTAATATAAATTCTATCAAGTTTAAGAATATTATCATCTCTATCGGAGAGTCCTCTCTTAGTAGTAAATGCTAACGTATAGCCTGAATTTTTAGCGGCGATAATACTATCATCATTAAAATCTCCAAATGGATAGGCAACAGCTTCAACTTTTTTTTCTGTTATTGATTCCAAAGTTTCTTTTGATTCCTTCAATTCATTTAATTGCTTATCATATGGAAGCTGATTAAGTTTGGGATGACTAACAGTATGGCTTTCTATATCTATTCCGTAATCAGACATTTCTTTTATAGCCTCTTTTGATAAATAATAGGAACCATCTAGATCTGATGTTATACAAAATATTGTTGCTACCATATTTAGATTTTTCAAAATTGGAAAAGCATTGTAGTAATTATCCATATAGCCATCATCAAAAGTGATAACTATGCTCTTCTCAGGAATTGGGGAATTGTTTAATAAGTAGTTTTTTAGTTCATCTAAAGTTAATGTTGTATAACCCTGATTTTTTATGTACTCAAGCTGTATCCGAAGATTTTCTGGAGTTATTGTAACCTCATTCTCAGCCGGTTCTCTCACTGAATGGTAATATAATACGGGAACTCCTCTATTGTCAGTAATTAAATTTGAATTATTAAAAGATCTTTCATTTTGAAGTGTACTTTTGTCTACATTGGAAGGATCTTTTTTTAATATATTTTCATATCCAACATGATTTTCATCAATACTTGTATTATCGGAACCATGATTAGAAGCTATAGAATTTTTATAAGATATATTGTGTGTTATTAGGTAAATAGAAAACATTACAAACAATAAGCTGAATACCAAAATACTTAAGGAAGTTTTATTTTTGAAAAGTCTTTTGTAAGAAATGTTCCTTGGTGGTAAAGTTCCTTTTAACATGTTGTTATTATTCACCTCCTTGTAATTAAAACAAATATAATTTTCTTTTATAATTATACCCTAAACTTAAAGAAAAACTACAAGACCTAATATAAGTCATTTGTGATATATATTCTAATTAAAATTCTAAATCTCAGCCTTAATTGAGCCCTTAGATTACCAAGGATTTAGATGTAAATTTATTATTGAAAGATATTATATAAAAAATTTATTTTTATATAGTTTTAGCGGAATAACTTATTGAAAAAAGTAGCATAATATAAAAATAGTACAACTTACTAACATTATCCACATTCGCTTGTGGATAAAATGTTATAAAGCTGTTAACATACATAATTTTACATGTTGGTTTTGTGGATATAAAATATATTATGTCGCAAAATGCATAAATCAGGGAGGCGCTAAAATGGGTATTATAGCTAATATAACGGGGCTATTAATAGTAAGTTCAATGTTATCCACTGCTTGTCCACAGGAAATGTTTATAACTAATAAAATGCAAAGTGAAAGCAAAATTAAAATTGTGGATAAATCTATAACTAAAAATCTAAATTACTTAAAATTAGACATAAATATACCTAGATTAGTAGGTGGAAATGATGAAAAAAGAATAAATTTGATAAATAATGTAATTAGTCAAGATATTTTGCCAAGAGCTGAGGAGTCTGAAAAAACAGCGAAAGAATACTTCGGAGAAAAGGGACAAGAAACCCCAAGATTTCCATATGAAATTTATTCAAGATACACAACCTCAGAAGATAATAATCAAATTCTTAGCCTATATAATGACTATTATGAGTTTCTTGGTGGAGCTCATGGTATGACAACAAGGACTTCATATACAATAGATAAGAAGAAAGAAGCGCTGCTAACTTTAAAGGAATTATTCAGTGAAGGATATAATTATTCTGACATAATAAATAAAGAAATAGAAAATCAAATAAAAGAGAATCCAGAAAATTATTTTGATTCAGGTAATGTATTTAAGGGCATTAGTGAAAATCAAAGTTTTTATATAAGAGACGATAACCTAGTAATATACTACCAGCTGTATGATATAGCGCCATATGTATTTGGAATCCCTGAATTTAAAATTCCCCTAAAACTATTTGATAAGGATTTTGTTTATTATAAAAATTGGGATTTGGGAAGCAAGAAGTAGATAATAATTTTAATTAGATAGGTCATTAAATAATAAGCTAATTGACATCTCATGATCAACTTTAACTTATAGACTTAAAATAGATAGTAATAAATAATAGAACAAATTTAAATAAAAGGAATATAAATAGAAGTTAAATCATAGCAATTCATAAAAATATACCATATAGGATTATATTATCTATCCTGTATGGTATATTCTACTTAATACTATGATTTAACTTATTGTTACTAATATTTTTTTAATTATTATAGGCACTAGTGTTTTGATTTCCTCTAAATCCATAACCATCTGAAATTATTCTGCCTATTCCAGTTACCTTACCAGTTATGCATCCTCTGCAGTGTGCAGGTGTATCGCCTGTACATATTTTACCTGGATATAATGCATAAAGCTTTCTATATTCACCTTCAGTAACGTTAGGCATTACAACATTAGCACCGCTTTGAAGTGCAACTATTCTTCCGTTTGGAGTTAAAGATTCCATTGCGGTTGTTGCAGGAATATTTATATCAGGAAGTATTAATCTGGTTAAAGCCATAACCTTTAATGCTAGAGTAAGATTTCCACCTTGAGCATCCTTTAAAGGTGTATCTTCATTTGGTATAAATGGACCTATACCAATCATATCTGCATTAATTTCTTTAAAGAAAAGTATATCACTAGCTATAGATTCTAATGTTTGATTTGGTAGACCAACTAGAATACCACTTCCAACTTCATATCCTAAGTCTCTTAAATTCTTTAAACAATTTAATCTTTCCTCGAAGCTCATGTTAGGATCCATATCTTCATAGAGCTTCTTATCAGTAGTTTCAATTCTTATTAAATATCTATCAGCTCCAGCTTCTTTAAATGCTTTATATTCCTCATAAGTTTTTTCACCTAAACTTAAGGTTAAAGCGACATTTAATTTCTTTATCTCTTTTACTATGTTTGTCATTCTTTCTTTAGTAAAATAATCATCTTCTCCACCTTGAAGCACAAGTGTTTTGTAGCCATAGCTAACAGCCTTTTTAGCAAAGTCTAGAATTTCTTCTTCAGTTAATCTATATCTTTCAAGATTTTTATTGTCTCTACGTAAACCACAATAAAGGCAATTTCTTTTGCAGATATTTGTAAATTCTATAAGCCCTCTTAAATGAACATAATCCCCTAAGTATTTTTGACGTACTTCATCAGCGGCTTTAAATAGTTCTTCATTTATATCATCGTTTTGTAGTAATTTAAGTATTTCATCTTTATTTAACTCATGTGTAATTTTAGCTTTTTCAATAATTTTATTCATAGTTCCTCCTAAGTTAAAAGAAATTAATAGCTAACTGATATTAGTATACTATACAATCTAACAACATAACAACATAGTAGTTTGTGTAAAATATGACATTCACATAAACATATGTTTTGAATATATCCCTTGACATCAGGTATACAAATAAATTAATATAAACCCATAGAATTAGTTAAATGAATTGAACTATTTTAGGAGATGAATATTTTGATTGAAAAACATTTTGAATATATAGCAAATTATTTATGGCAGCAGTCCATGAATAATATTAATTTAATTTTATCAACTGAAGAAAAGAAGCAGTTTAACATAACGGACTATTATTATTTGACAACAATATATAATATGGAAAATCCAAATCTAGGAGAGATAGCAGAAAAATTAAAACTGACTAAACCAGCAATATCTGCATTGGCTAAGAGATTAATAAAAAATGAACTAGTTGAAAAAGTAAAATCAGAAGAAGATGGAAGAATTTATTATTTAAAAGTTACGAAGAAGGGGATAAAGATAATAGAAGGTGACAATGCAATCTATAAGCAATTCGCTAATTTAATAAGTGAAATTACATCGGAGGAGAAATTAGAGGAGTTAAGTATTCTTTTTAGTAAGGTTGTTAAAGTATTAAAAAGTAAAGAATAATAGAAAAAACAAATTTTTTTATAAATTTAGTTAAATGAATTTAATTAAATTATTTGAATTAATATGTAAGGAAATTAAAATCTAAATTTAGAATCTTATATCAAAATAGGAGAAGTGAAAATGAAAATATTAAAGCAGTTTTTTTTAGTCACAGATATTGGTTTTATAGTTTACTGGTTTATTACCTTATTCCATCTAATTCCACAGAGCTTGCTATTTAAAGATTATGAAAATCCTATTTTAGTATCATGGAATTAGTCATTCTTACCGCTTGATTTATTAATTTCATTAACAGGATTTATTAGTTTGTATATGTATTACACAACAAATGAATTATGGAAAAAATTTAGCTTGATTTCACTTGTATTAACTTTTTGTTCAGGACTTCAAGCCATTTCTTTCTGGACTATGAGATATGATTTCGATTTATTGTGGTGGATTTTTAATCTGTATCTAATGATATATCCATTATTTTTTATAAAAAGTTTATTAACGGATACTATTGAGTGAGGTGTATTATGATAAGTTGGATTTATTTAATTTTTGCAATAATATTTGAAGTTTCAGGAACTATATCAATGAAGTTATCAGATGGGTTTACAAATATAAAATATGCAATCGCTATGCTAGGCTTTTATATATTAAGCTTAAGCATGTTAACATTAGCTTTAAAGAAAGTACCAATTGGAGTTGCATACGCAACTTGGTCAGGCATTGGGATAATACTGCTGTCAGCTATCGGGATTATATTTTTTAAGGAATCAATTAATCTGCAGAAGATAGTTTTTATAGGACTTATAATAATAGGAGTCATAGGATTAAATTTAACATCTACAATACATTAATATCAATATAAAAGAAGTTTTGTTAGAGACATGTAGAATAGGAAAAAGAATAATCTATTCTATCATGTCTATTATTTTACGATTTTTAGAAAATAATAGACATGATATGTACTTTGTTCTCATTGCAAATGAATATATAATTTATATTTTTATTAGATCCATTAGCAATTTTTTTGAGATGAGATAAATTAAATGTTATTTTCAGGATAAACTATACACAGTTTGTTTATAGTAAGTAAAACTGCTATACAAAAGCAGCTTGAGTATGAAAATTTAGAAGATAATGCTGGAGGCAGGAAATGAGAGTTACAAATCCAGAAGAATTGACAAAAAGAATAGAGCAAATAAGGGAAGCTCAAAGAGAATTTTCAAAGTTTTCCCAAGAATAGGTAGATGAAATATTTAGGCAGGCAGCCATGGCAGCGAATGATGCGAGAATTACTCTTGCTAAAATGGCAGTAGAAGAGAGCGGAATGGGAATAGTAGAAGATAAGGTAATAAAGAATCACTTCGCAGCTGAGTACATATATAACCAATATAAAGATACAAAGACCTGTGGAGTTATATAGAGAGAGGAAATGTTCGGAATAACTCATATCGCTGAACCTATAGGGGTGATAGCTGCAATCGTGCCAACAACAAACCCAACATCAACAGCTATATTTAAAACATTGATTGCATTAAAGACAATGCATTATTAATAGATGAAGTAATCAGATTTAATGCAACAGATGCACCAAGAAAGCAAGCTGCATTCCCACAATATAAATATCCAAATGCAGGATGGAGATATGCTAGAATTGCGGATTATTTAAATTTAGGAGGAAATACAGAAGAAGAAAAGGTTGAATTATTAATTAAAGCAATAGATGATTTAAAGGCCAAAGTTGGAATACCAAAGAGCATAAAAGAATTTGGAGTTTCAGAAGAAAAGTTCTATGCTTCAATGGATGAAATGGTTGAGCAGGCGTTTGATGATCAATGCACAGGTGCAAATCCAAGATATCCTTTAATGAGCGAAATTAAAGAGATGTATATAAAATCGTATAATGTCAGCAATAAATAAAAACGATAAATGATAAATAAAAATAAAAGAGCTATATCAATACAAACAAGTAATCTTGATACAGCCCTTTCATTAATCTAATTATATAATCTCAAAAGTGTTTTATGCAGCTCTCATAGTTGAATCATTAGCATCTCTATCTCTATTCTTTTCATTGTTTTCTTCAATAAAATCTCTAACAACCTTAATAGTTTGTATTATTAAAGTTGGAATGAAAGCAAATAAGTGAACTAGTAGTAATTCATTAGTAGTAAGTGGAGTTATTTCAAATAATCCTTGAAGTGCTGGTATAAGTAAAACTGCATTTACAAGTACAACACCTGATATAAAGGCAATCCAGCTGAATTTATTATTGAACACTCCAAGAGCAAAGATAGATTTTTTACCTCGGCAGTTAAATCCATGGAATAATCTAGCTAAACATAAGGTACTAAATGCCATAGTCATTGCAAGCCCATGGCTTCCTGTAGCTAAACCAATGTGGTAAGAAATCATAGTGAATATTCCAATCAGCAAACCTTGACAGGAAATATCTATTATAAAATCTTTAGTTAAAATAGATTCTTTAGCATCCCTAGGTTTATCTTTTAAAACATCTTTTTTAGATTTCTCCATACCAATTGCTATAGCAGGCAAACTATCTGTTAATAAGTTTATGAATAATAAGTGTACGGCTGCAAATGGAACAGGAAGTGCAAATATTGATGAATATAGTACTGCAAGAATTCCAGAAGTATTACCTGAAAGTAGGAATTTTATTGAATTCTTTATATTAGCATAAATATTTCGCCCATTAGTAACTGATTTAACAATAGTAGCAAAGTTATCGTCTGTTAAAATCATTGAAGCAGCATCTTTTGAAACTTCAGTACCTGTTATACCCATTGCAATGCCAATATCAGCTTGCTTTAGTGCAGGAGCATCATTAACACCATCCCCAGTCATAGCTACAATTTTACCTCTATTTTGCCATGCTTTTACTATCCTTATTTTATGCTCTGGAGATACTCTTGCGTAAACGGAAATGTGATTTAATTTTGAATTAAGTTCGTCATCAGACATTTTATCAAGTTCTAAGCCTTCTACAGCTAAGTCACCATCTTGCAATATTCCAATTTCTTTAGCAATAGCAGAAGCTGTAATCTTGTGGTCTCCAGTAATCATAATTGGCTTGATAGAAGCTTTAATACAATCACTAACAGCTGCTTTAGATTCTTCTCTAGGTGGATCAATCATTGAAATTAAACCTAGGAAAGTATAATCATATTCATCATCTAAAGTTAGTTCTTTATTCTCATTAAGCGCTCTATAAGCAAATGCTAAAACTCTTAGTCCTTGAGAGGATAATTCTCTATTAACATTATTTATATTGATCTTATCATTATTAGTAAAGTTTGCTACGCCATTTGAAGTTTTTATTGAAGTTACTCTATCAAGTAATACATCAAGAGCACCTTTAGTAACCATTATATATTTTCCATCAATTTTGTGAAGGGTACTCATAAGTTTTCTATCAGAATCAAAAGGAATCTCTTTAAGTCTTGGGTAATTATTTCTACATTCAATTTCATTTAAAGAGTATTTATGACCTAAGTTTACTAAAGCAACTTCTGTTGGATCTCCTATCTCAGCACCATCTTTTGAAGTAGAATCGTTACATAGCACAGAGCTAGTTAAAAGGAAATTTGAATCAGAATTTTTGAAATCTATTTTAGTACTATCAATTAACTTATTATCAACGAAAATCTTTTTAACAGTCATTTTATTTTGAGTTAATGTACCAGTTTTATCAGAACAGATAACAGATACACATCCAAGACCTTCAACAGCTTTTAGCTTTTTAATGATAGCATTCTCTTTAGCCATTGATTGTGTACCTATGGCAAGTACAATTGTAACTATTGAGCTAAGGGCTTCAGGAATAGCAGCAACAGCAAGAGCAACAGCAAACATTAATGAATCTAATAGATCAACACCTCTATACATACTTAATCCAAATACAATAACACAGATACCAATTATCCCAAAGGCCAATTTCTTAGAGAATTCATCCAAGGAAATTTGAAGAGGGGTACTTTTTTCTTGAGTTTCTTCCATAAGGGTAGCTATTTTACCAAGCTCAGTATTCATACCAGTATTAGTTACAAGAATAGTAGCACGTCCATAAGTGACTAGTGAACTAGAGAAAACCATATTTTTTTGATCACCTAAAGCAACCTCATCTTTATCAATAACCTCAGAGAACTTGTCTACATTTTCGGATTCACCAGTTAATGAGCTCTCATTAATTTTAAGAGAGAAGTTTTCTAAAATTCTACCATCAGCAACAACTAAGTCTCCGGCCTCTAATATCAAAATATCTCCTGGAACTACAGTTTTAGAAGGTATTTCAATTTTAACTCCATTCCGAATAACCTTAGCATTAGGCGCAGATAGCGCTTTTAGACTAGCTAGAGATTGTTCAGCTTTAACGTATTGAACAGTGCCTAAAATAGCATTCATAGCTATAACAGCTAAAATTACAAAAGTACTTTCCATATTTCCAGTCATAGCTGAAATTATAGCAGCAGCAATTAATATGATTACTAATAAGTCCTTAAATTGTTCTAGAAATACAGATAAAATGCTTTTTTTCTTTTTTTCATTTAAGGTGTTTTCGCCTACAGAGTCTAATATTTTATTAGCTTTTTCGCTCGTCAGCCCCTTTAAAGTCACATCGAAGGTTTTAAGAGATTCTTCTACTGTTTTAGAAAAATATTTTTTCATTATGGCATCTTCCTTTCAAAGAAAAAATTTAATAAGTATATAATTAGCTAAAGTCTATAAAGTGAACATTTTCAGGTAGAGTTTAACTCTGACTGAATTTAGTTGGACATATACCCTCAAGTGGTACATCGTCCAGAAATGTACAGTTGTTATACCCAATTGAAGAAGAGTTGTTACTAATGATAGATATTGGATAAATTAACAACAAAAAAGACTTTTAATATAACTTCAAAAATTTGAAGTTATATTAAAAGTCTCGTTACCTGTTAGGGTATATAACACCAGACTAACAATATAGTCGCGATTGTTGATGTTATATTTATAACTACTCCCTTTTAATGTAGTGATTTATTTTATGTAATTATTATAGCATTTTATATAGTTTTAGTCAACACACTAAGAGTTATTTAGTACTATATATTATTTATATTTCACAAAAATATAAATAAGTAAATTATAGTTTAAGGTATATGTAAAATTATAACTATTGTTATCATATTGGTTAATATGTATAATTATAACTGCACACGTTAACAATGTTATGTTATGTATGTAATTATATATTTAAGCCATAGGGGGACGTTGAAGTGAGATTAAAAAAAGTAAAAGATGTAAAAATCATAAGGAGTATAATTATAATAGTAATTTTATCTTTGATATCAACAATTACTATTGGAGTTTTGGGTTATTTAAATACATCTAAAATGTATGATGCCAACTTGACAATGTATAATAATGTTATTCCAAAACTTAGTGATTGGGGTGATGTTAATGGAAGTATGGGTGTTTTAAGAAATACTTTAACCAAAATAATAGATAGGCCATTTGATGAAGCAAATGAAAAAACAATGCTAGAATTAAATACAAATATAACAGAAATAGTAAATAGGCAGGCTAAAGAATCAGAAAATAATTCAGAAGAACACCAATTAGTTATGAAATTTGAAGAAGAATATGAACAATATTATTCGTACATACCTGATATTATTTATCAAAGAAAACAAGATTTAACTCCAGATAAAAAGATTACAAATGATGCTATGGGGGTATATGGAAATCAAATTGCTCAAGATAATAAGGCATTGGTTCAACTTCAAAAGGATAAAGCTACAAATGAGATTAATAAATCTATGAGTGCATATAGAAAAAATATATTTATGTTTATAAGTATATTGAGCGTATCAATTCTGACTCTAGCGTTTATGTCAACATATATAATATTCATGATTAAGAATTCAATTAAAGAATTTGTACATAAAGTTTCAATCTTATCAGAAGGAAATTTCACTGTAAAGTTTGATACTGAATCCGCAAACGAATTTGGAGTGATGCAGAATGCATTAAGCAAGACCATAACATCTATTGCATCAATTATATATACAGTAAAGGAAGATTCGAGCCTTGTTACAGAACAATCAATAGAGCTTTCAAGGGTTTCAGAAAAAATGAAGCATTATATAGGAGATGTATCCAGTTCAATTCATGATATAGCAGAAGGATCTAATGAACAATCTGAAAGACTTATGTCAATAAACAATAATTTAAGTTCTTTTAGTGATAAATTAGATTCAATAACAAGATCTGTAGAGAAAGTGGATAAAAGCACTATTAATATTAGTAATGAAGCCAATATTAGTGATGAAAGATTGAGAAATATAGGTATATCGATAAATGAAATTGCAGAATCTTATAATGAAGCACAAAGGAAAGTTAATAAATTAAGCCTAAGTGTAAATAAAATAACAGAAATAACTAATATGATTAATGAAATAGCAGATGAAACTAATTTGTTAGCCTTAAATGCAGCTATTGAAGCGGCAAGAGCAGGTGAAGCAGGTAAGGGATTTTCAATTGTTGCAGATGAAATTAGAAAATTAGCAGAGCAATCTAAAAGTTCATCAGAAGATATTAATAATTTGCTAGGTGACATAAGTTCCGAAACTAAATTAGTTGAAGAAACAACAGGTATTGCTAACAAGAAATTAGAGGAGCAGATTCATACAATAGCATCAACTATAGTTTCATTTAAAGAAATAGTAGAATCTATAGGTGATATAGTACCTCAAGTTCATGAGATAAATGATGCAATAGTTGATATTAATAATAGAAAAAATAATATAGTAGAAAATGTGGAATTATCATCTGCTGTATCGGAAGAAAATTCGGCCGCATCTCAGGAGATATCCGCATCAGCCAATGAAATGGATAATTCAGCATATAAGGTATCTAAATCAGCAGAAGAATTGAAAGATATAATGCAGCAGATTACATCTCAAATTGAGAAGTTTGTTCTTTAATATAAAAATAATTAAATATAGATAAATATCAATTTATCATTGGAATCTCTATGCTGTTAAAATTATAGAGGTTCTCATTTTTATTATAAATTTAAGAAATTTAAGATATAGCAACTAAGAATAAACGACTTGATTAAAAAACTAGAAATTCCATTGATGTAAGTTTTTATGTGATTAAGTTTATTATTTAAGTTATAATATATAATAGTATTTATTGTGTATGGAGGTTTTTTTATGATAGGACTTGTACTTGAAGGCGGAGCATTCAGAGGATTATTTACAGCAGGTGTGTTAGATGCATTTTTAGATATAAAGGCAGAAATAAAATATATAGTAGGAGTATCTGCAGGTGCCACTAATGCATATTCTTATGTCTCTAGGCAAAGGGGAAGAAACTTAGAGATAATGGAAAGATTTATGGATAATAAGAGGTATATCAGCTATAGAAATTTAATTAGATGTAAATCTCTTATGGATTTAGAATTTGTATTTGACGAGATACCTAATAAGCATTGTCCATTTGATTATAAGGCGTTTTATGAATTTGATGGAAAGATGTTAGCAGGTGCTTTTAATATTGAGACTGGAAAGAATGAGTACTTTGATAAAGATTTATTGGATAAGAGAAATTCAATTCTTAGAGCAAGCATAGCGATACCATTAGTATTTCCATTTGAAAAGATAGAAGGACAATATTACGCTGATGGAGGCCTTTCAGAGCCTATACCAATTAATAAGTCAATAGAGGATGGTAATGACAAACATATAATAGTATTAACAAGGAACGAGGGGTATAGAAAGACAAAATCTAAAGCCAATGAAGTAACTTATAGGCTTTATAAAAATAAGTATCCAAAGCTTGCAGATGTGCTAAAAAATAGGCATATTAAATATAATGAGCAACTTGATTACTGCAAAGAATTAGAGGAAAGTGGGAAAGCATTTATAATAAGACCAAGTATAAGTATGGATATAAGTAGATTTGAGCGAAATAAAAGTAAACTAAAAGCAATATATCAAAATGGGTATGATTTGATTATTCAAAATAAAGAAAAAATACTTAAATATATTGGATAGTATTTAAATATAATATTTTAGAGAAGTATTTTCAAATAGATAAATTATATATATTATGAATGTTTATAAATAGAATAGAATGAATTATAAAATCTACAAATGTAGGATTCTAGCTGTTTTTGATGTATAATGTACTAATAAAATATAAAATTTTAGACAATAAAGCGAACAAGGGAGATATATATGTTTACATCCAATAGCAAAACACCTAAAGTATATCATCAAGTTATAGAACAAATTAAGAACAACATAAAAAGTGGTAAATTAAAAAAGGGAGATAGATTGCCATCAGAAAGAGAAATGTCAGAATCTCTTGGAGTATCACGTGCATCCATAAGAGAGGCATTGAGGGCATTAGAAGTGGTAGGTCTTGTGGAAAGCAGGCAAGGCGCAGGAAATTATATAAAAACTAATTTTGATAATTCATTATTTGAACCTCTTTCTGTCATGTTTATGTTACAAGAAAGTTCAATTGAAGAAATGTATGATTTAAGAGAAACGCTGGAGCTTCGTTGTGCTAGGTTATCCGCTAAAAATATAGAAAATAATGAGCTAGAGCTTTTAACAGCAATATTAGATAGAATGTATATAGCAGAAAATGAGGACGAGAGTCTTGAACTTGATATTAAGTTCCATTATTTAATTGCAAAAACCTCAAGAAATACTTTACTTATAAATGTTCTTGAAGTTATATCTCAGCTTATGGATGAATTCATTCGAAAATCAAGAGCGCAAATTTTACATACAGGAAAAACTAGGGAGAATTTATTAGAGATTCATGAGAATTTAGTAAGAGCTTTGAAATGCAGAGATGCTAGTAAAGCTCATAATGCTATGGTAGAGCACTTTGATTTAATTCGAGGATCCTATGGGTATAAAAAATAAAAATATATTGTTTTAAAAATAAGATGGATAAAAGATAATCGTCAGTAAGGTTATTTTTTTTATCCATTTTATTTTTGTTATATTTTAAACAAAAAATGCTTAAATACGATTAATTAAAAATATAAATTAAATTTTTAATAAATTTTATATAAGCAAAAAGATATAGAATATGAGGCACTAAGGAGTATATTGGAATAGAGTCAATGTAAACATTTTCTGTTAAATAAATAACAATACTTTACAAACTATATTTTGGAAAGTATAATTAAATTGAAATTGGTCATACCAATTCGATATTGGTATGACATGTTGGAAAAGAGGAGGAATAAATTAGTTTTATTATGACTCTAGCAAAAACTATTATATATAGCGGAATAATTAAACTGATATTGGATTTTATCAAAGAAATAAATTGAAGTAATTTTTAAAAGTTTGTTTATTCCACATTGTTTTGACAAAACTACTACTATCACTTTGCCAATCAGTGTTTGGAATTTAAAATACAGTTTTAGGAGGAAGTTATCATGAATATTTTAGTTTGCATTAAGCAGGTGCCAGGAACATCTAAAGTTGAGGTTGATCCAGTTACAGGAGTTTTGAAAAGAGATGGCATAGACTCCAAAATGAATCCATATGATTTGTATGCTCTTGAAACAGCTCTTAAGATTAGGGAGAGTGAAGGAGGAACTGTTAAAGTCTTAAGTATGGGACCTAATCAAGCTTTAAGCGTAATTAAGGAAGCTTACACAATGGGAGCTGATGAAGGCACATTATTATCAGACAGGAAATTTGGAGGAGCTGATGTTTTAGCTACATCGTATACAATAGCTCAAGGCGTGAAAAAGATGGGGGATTTCGAACTTATTATTTGCGGTAAGCAAACAACAGATGGAGATACAGCGCAGGTAGGATCTGAAATGGCTGAATGGTTAAACATACCACATGTAGCTAACGTTAAGGACATAGTTAAAGTAGAAGACTCAACAATCACAGTTGAAATGGATATGCCAGAAAGTATTGAAACAGTAAAGATAGCGTACCCATGTCTAATCACTGTAGATAAAGGAATTTTTGAACCAAGGTTACCTTCTTATAGAAAAAAACTTTCAACTAAGGACAGAGAAATAAAAATATTAAGCCTAAAAGATTTTGATGATAAAGATGAGAAGAATTATGGACTTAATGGATCACCAACTCAAGTAGAGAGAATATTTCCACCAGAGGTTAATAATGATAGAGAAATGTGGACAGGCAGTTCTGGTGAATTAAGTGGAAAAATGGGAGAGAAATTAAAGGAATTGAAATTTATTTAGGTATTAAATATTAGTAAAGATATCTCACAAAGATAATTAAAGGGGAGAATGCGTTATGGCAAAGTTAGTAGTAAATCAAGAGAAAATATTAGATATTGATGAGTTAATTAAAATATGTCCTTTTGGTGCCCTTGAAAATAATAATGGAGTTGTTGAAATAAGTGGAGCATGTAAAATGTGCAAGCTTTGCGTTAAAAAGGGGCCTAAGGGAGCTGTTGAATATATAGAGGAAGAAGTCAAAGAGATAGATAAAAGTATTTGGAATGGAATAGGCGTTTATGTTGATCATGTAGATGGAGAAATACATCCTGTTACTTATGAGCTAATAGGAAAGGCAAGAGAATTAGCAGGAAAGATAAATCATCCAGTATATGCTGTATTTATCGGAAATAATATTTCTCATAAAGCTGAAGAATTATTACACTATGGTGTAGATAAGGTATTTGTATATGATGACGAGGAATTAAAGTATTTTAGAATAGAACCATATACAGCTGCTTTCGGAGATTTTATAAATAATGTAAAACCAACAGCGATTTTAGTTGGTGCTACAACTATAGGTAGATCTTTAGCGCCAAGAATAGCTGCTAGATTTAAAACTGGACTTACAGCAGATTGTACAATATTAGATATGAAGGAAAATACAGATTTAGTTCAAATTAGACCGGCATTTGGTGGTAATATAATGGCTCAGATAGTTACTCCAAATTCTAGACCTCAATTAGCAACTGTTAGATATAAAGTTATGACAGCTCCAAAAAGAAATGATGATATTTCAGGAGAAATAGTAGAATGTTCTATAGATAAAGAAAAACTTTTATCTAAAATTACAGCGCTTAGTATAAAGAAAAAAGATGCTGAAGTAGGAATAAGTGATGCTGAAGTAATAGTTGCAGCAGGAAGAGGGATTAAATCAGAAAAGGATTTAGAATTAGTAAAAGAATTAGCTAAACTTTTAGGAGCAGAATTTGCATGTACTAGACCTCTAATAGAGGCAGGCTGGGTTGATGCAAAGAGACAAATTGGATTAAGCGGTAGAACTGTAAGGCCAAGACTTATTATAGCTTGTGGAATATCTGGAGCAGTTCAATTTACAGCTGGAATGAATAATTCAGATTATATATTTGCTATAAATGCTGATGATAAAGCACCAATATTTAAGGTTGCTCACTATGGAGTTGTTGGAAACTTGTATGAAATAATTCCAGAATTAATAGAAAAAATAAAAATGGCTAAGGAGGCATAGGTGATGAGTTACAAAGAAGTTGAATTAAAAGATTATGAATATATATTATCTATAGCAGAGAATGATTTGGAGAGAGTTTTCTTTAGAGAAGAAATAAATGAAGACTATAGCCATGATGAATTAGGCGGGATTAAGAAAATGCCTGATATAGTTATTCAAACTATAAGTGCTGATGAAGTTTCAAAAGTAATGAAATATGCCTATGAGAATAATATTCCTGTTACTCCAAGGGGATCAGGAACAGGACTTGTTGGAGCAGCGGTTCCACTTAAAGGTGGAATAGTTATAGATCTTAGCAGAATGAATAAAATTTTAGAATTAGATGAAGAAAACCTTACTCTTACATTAGAACCGGGAGTATTACTTATGGAGATAGGTAAATATGTTCAGGAATTTGACTTATTTTATCCACCAGATCCAGGTGAAAAATCAGCAACAATTGGAGGAAATATAAGTACTAATGCAGGAGGTATGAGAGCTGTAAAATATGGAGTAACTAGAGACTATGTAAGAGGACTTGAGGTTGTATTACCAAATGGTGATATAGTAAATTTAGGAGGAAAAGTAGTTAAAAATAGCTCTGGATATGCACTAAAAGATTTAATTGTTGGTTCAGAAGGAACTTTAGGAATAGTAACAAAGGCTATTTTGAAATTGTTACCACTTCCTAAAAAGGCTTTAAGCTTGCTTATTCCTTTTGAAAGTCTCGAAAGAGCGATAGAGACTGTGCCTAAAATAATTAAATCTAAGTCAATACCAACAGCAATCGAATTCATGCAGAGAGAAGCGATACTTGCTGCAGAAGAATTTTTAGGAAAAAGTTTTCCAGATAAATCATCTGATGCATACCTATTATTAACTTTTGATGGAAATTCCACAGAAGAAATTGAAAAGGATTATGAAAACGTAGCTAATATTTGTTTAGAAGCTGGAGCTTTAGATGTATTAATCTCAGATACTGAAGAAAGACAAGAATCAATATGGTCAGCTAGAGGTTGTTTCCTTGAAGCAATTAAAGCATTAACTACTGAAATGGATGAAGTTGATGTTGTTGTTCCAAGAAATCAAATAGGAAAGTTTGTAACCTTCACTCATGAACTTGAACGTACTGCTAATATAAGAATAAAAAGCTTTGGACATGCAGGTGATGGAAATCTTCATATATATATATTAAGAGATGACCTTGACCAAGAAGCATGGGAATCTAAATTAAAAGAAGTTATGCAAATAATGTATAATAAAGCTAAAGAATTAGATGGCCAGGTGTCAGGAGAACATGGAATAGGATTTGCAAAGAAGGGATATTTAAAAGAATCACTTCCAAGTGAATGTATTGGAATAATGCAAGGAATTAAATTAGCTTTTGATCCTAAGAACATATTAAATCCAGGAAAGGTATGTGAATAGAATAAAAAAGTATTTAATTTGAATACTAGCAAATTATAAATATAAGTAATTTAACTGAGCTTTATTTACAAATCAAAGCTGTCTTAAAATAGAAATTTAATTTCTATTTTGGGACAGCTTATTTTTATACATAAAAAAGCAAACTCATAACAATATACCTTTTTATGTATAATTTATTTATAGCTAAAGAATAAATTAATACAGAAGAATTATAAAATGTCATTGAGATTTATAAATTAATAGTTCTCATTAAAAGAAAAAATTAAAATGAATAAAACCTTTTTACTAAATTAATCCTCTTATATTATAGGAGCTCCAAAAGGAAGAGAGGTGCAAAGATGGATATAGAAGAAATAGTAACGCGTTGCAAGCTCGGAGAGAAGGAAGCATTTCGCGAACTTTTTCAAATTGTAGAAAAAAAGGCGTTGGCTACTGCATATTTTTTATCAGGAAATAGAGGAATTGCTGAAGACATACTCCAAGAGACATATATGAAATGCTTCATGGAAATAAATAAACTTCAAGAGCCACAAGCGTTTAAAGTATGGTTTTTTAAGATTCTTATGCGAACAGGCTGGAAAATGACAAAAAAGCAGTCAGAGTTAGTTCCGTTAGAAATAACATCAGAAAATGAAGGTTTATTTTTTGATGAGAATCAAGAAAAAGAAAACATAATTGATAGATATGAGATAAAACATGTAATGCGGAGTGCAATCAACAAATTAAGTCCTAATTTAAAAACAGTTGTTATTCTTTATTATTACAATGATATGACAATGGAAGAAATTTCAAAGGTTACAGGTTGTTTTAAGGCCACGGTAAAATCACGGTTGTTTTATGCCAGAGCTGCTTTGAAGAAGCAGTTAGCCAATTGCTTTGAGGTGGAAAGCGGGATGAGCATAGTTAAATAGAAAGGAGTCTAATTAAAAATGAAAGATAAGGGTTATTTGGATAAGGTAATAAAGAGTGCTATAGATGATAGTATTTTTAATATTAAAGCTTCAAGAGATATTTTTAATGAGGCTTGGAATAATAAGGAGAAAGAAATGGGAAAGAAAAAGTATTTTAGTATAAAAAATATAAGAAAAGAAGTGTTAGTTCCTATATGCTGTGTATTATTTGCTATTATTGGTGTTTTTACATTTTCACCAGGAGCAAGGGCTGCTGCGCAGGAAGCATTGAAGACAATATTTTTACTTGATAAATCAGGTAATATTATTGAGAGATCAGAAGATGAGGCAGTTGATGATGTTACCGTTGGAGGTTTTGAGATAACGGATAAAAACAAAAATGAGATAGAGGGGAAATTTGGATTTGAATTTGATTTTCCTGAAAAGGTTGGGAATTTCTCCATTACGGAAATTGCAGGATATCCTGTGTCTCCAGTAGCGATGATGACTGTTAAAGATTTGAAATATAAAGATGAAGAAAACTCATTAGATAAGTTTAGAAAAGCAGTAGGAGATGATCAAATATTTAATGAGCTTAGTAAAGATTATAAGATTATAAGAAACATTTGTGAATCATATGAAGATAGTGAGAAACATAAATTTTTCATATACTTATCAAAATTTAGTGAGGATTCAGAAATGAATAGTGTTAAAGAAACAACTATTGATAATATAAAATGTAGAGTTTTGGAAGAAAATAGGGCTAAATATGAAAGAAGTGAGAATGGCGATGATGTGACAAAGAAGCCTATTAGTGTTAACAAAATATATTATATGGTTTGGCATTATAATGGAGTAAGCTACAGGATATACATTGGAGAAAATTCTGCAGATATTGATGTAGCAACACAGTTTGCAAAAGATTATATAAAGATTCTAAAACAAGAATAGAAAAAACAAAAGGTAAGGGAGTGATCTCTTACCCTTTGTTTTGAAAGGGATATATGAACTTTAATAAATATAATATAAAATCTATGATTTATAGAATAAGTTAGGAAATTGAACCTTTAGGTATTTAAGATTAAATAATCTTCTTTAAACAAATCAGTATTATCTTAATAAAACTGTATGAAATAATAAAAAATACATTGAAAAATAATTTGAAATAATATAAAATAGGAATATAGTAATAATAAATGATAATAAATAAGCGGAAAGGAGAAAGAAAAATGGATGAATTAGCAATGTCTCGAAGAATTAAAAATTTAAAGCAGAAGATGTTATCTGAAAAAAGATATGCATCTATTGAACAAGCACTTATAATAACTGAAACTTATAAAGAGAATGAAGATAATCCAGTTATTATAAAAAGAGCATTAGCATTAAAGAATTCTCTTTCAAAATTAGAAATTGGTGTTGATGATGAAGAGTTAATAGTAGGTAACCGTACTAAAGGGGTTAGATATGGTGTTGTTTTTCCAGAGAGCGGTAGCTCATGGATTGATAAAGAATTTGAATCTCTACCAACTAGACCTCAAGACAAATTTAATGTGAATTTAAATGATATAGAAACATTTCGAAAAGTGATTAAACCATATTGGGATGGACACTCATTAGAGGATGTCATTAGACAGAGATATGGAAAAGAAATTGATGAAATTGCAAAAGTGGTAAAAATAAATCAAAAAGACCATGCTCAAGGGCATATTTGTCCAAATTGCAGAGAGTGGCTTGCTTTAGGCCCAGAAGGAATTAAGCAAAGAGCCATTGAAAAAATGAAGAATTCTACAAAAGAAAGTAAGGAATTTTATGAAAGTGTAATTATTGTTATGGAAGGTGCTCAAGAATTTATGATGAGATACCATGACTTAATGAAAGAAAAAGCTGAGTCAATCTGCGATGAAGAATTAGTAGCAGATATGCTTCAAGTTGCAGAGATTTGTAAGAATATCTCTAGAAGGCAGGCACAAACTTTCCATGAGGCGGTGCAAGCAATTTGGTTTTTATTTGTTATACTTCATATGGAATCAAATGCATCATCATTCTCACCAGGAAGAATGGATGAATTTTTATATCCATATTATAAAAGAGATATACATCTTGGAAATATAGATGATAAAAAGGCTTTAGAAATAATTGAATGTCTTTGGCTTAAGTTCAATGAAATAGTTTATTTAAGAAATTCTCATAGTGCTAAATTTTTTGCAGGATTTCCTATAGGATTTAATATTGCAATTGGTGGCCAAGATGAAAAGAGTAATGATTTTTCAAATGAATTATCTTTCTTATTCCTAAAAGCTCAAGAACATTTAGGTCTGCCACAACCTAACTTATCTGTGAGACTTCATAAGAACACATCAGAAAAACTATTGAAAGAGAGCATAAAAGTTGTGGCAAAAGGCAGTGGAATGCCGCAGTTCTTTAATGATGAATCAGTAGTGCCGTCTATGATAGACTTAGGAATTAAAGAAAAAGATGCAAGAGACTATGCAATTGTTGGATGCGTAGAGCTTACAACTCAAGGTAATAATCTTGGTTGGAGTGATGCGGCAATGTTCAATTTAAATAAGGTTTTAGAGATCACTCTAAATGGTGGAAAATGCTTAATTTCAGGAGATTCATTGTCTCAAGACTTAGGTAATCTAACCACTTACGAAAAGTATGAAGATTTAGAAGAAGCATTTGCTAAGCAAATAGATTATTTCATTGATAGAATGATTTTAGCTTGTGAACAAGTTGAAAAAGCCCACATAGATGTTTTACCTTCGCCATTCTTATCGTCAGTTATTGACGACTGCATTGAGAAAGGTGTAGATGTTACTGCAGGTGGAGCAGTATATAATCTGTCAGGAATTCAAATGATACAAGTTGCAAATTTAGCGGATAGCTTGGCAGCAATAAAACTTTTAGTATATGATGAAAAGAGAATTTCTAAAGAAGAATTGTTAAAAGCTCTTCAAAATAACTTTGAAGGATATGAAGTGATAAGGGCTATGCTATTAAATCGTGCACCTAAATACGGGAATGATATTCAATGGGTAGATGAAATTGGTGCTAAGTGGGCAAGATATTTCAATGGAAAGCTTAAATCTTATACAAACTATCGTGGAGGTAAATATCATACGGGAATGTATACAGTATCTGCCCATGTTCCAATGGGTGAAAATGTAGGAGCATCTGCAGATGGAAGATATGCAAAGGCACCTTTAGCTGACGGTGGTATGTCACCTGTATATGGAAGAGATATTGCAGGACCTACTGCTGTTTTAAAGTCTGTATCAAAATTAGATAATGTATTAACTACTAATGGTGGTTTATTAAATATGAAGTTCTTACCTGAGTTTTTTAAGAATGAGATTGGACGGGATAAGTTTGCAAGATTCTTAAGAACCTTTGTAGATTTAGAAATACCACATATTCAATTTAATGTTTTACGTAAAGAAGATTTATTAGCAGCGCAAAAGTATCCTGAAAATTATCGTAGTTTAACTGTACGTGTAGCGGGATATACAGCATATTTCACTGAACTTGCAGGAGAATTGCAAAATGAAATTATAGCAAGAACAAGTTATGGGGATATATAGCCTATGGAAAAAGATTATTCGTCTTTAACAGGAAAGATTTTTGATATAAGAAGATTTTCAACACATGATGGAGAGGGAATAAGAACAACGATTTTTTTAAAAGGATGTCCGCTTAAATGTGTTTGGTGTCAAAATCCCGAAGGTATTTCTCCAAAGGAACAATTAATTCATTTTGAAAATAAATGTATTAATTGTGATCTATGTATTAAAAAATGCTCTAATCAATCAGTTATACGAGAAAATAATAAAATATGTGTTGCTCAAGATAAATGTATAGATGAACAAAATGAAATTGTTACAGATATTTGTCCGACTGGTGCGTTAACTATGGATTCTAAAAATTATACTTTAGATGAAGTTATAGAAATAGCACTGAAGGATAAAGCGTTTTTTAAATATGGTGGTGGGGTAACTTTATCTGGTGGAGAACCATTGTACCAGAAAGAATTTGTAGTTGTATTACTTAAAATGTTAAAAGAAGCTGGAATAAATACAGCGATTGAAACATCTTTATTCGTCCCTACTGAATATATAATAGAAGCGCTACCGTATCTAGATACAATTTTTGCAGATTTAAAGGTATTTGATAATGATAAGCATAAGATTTCTACTGGCGTAGGTAATGAACTAATCAAAAAGAACATCAAGTTTATTTTAGAAAGCAATAAGAAAGATAATGTGATTATCAGAACTCCACTAATACCTCAATTTACAGCAAATAAAATTAATATTCATGATATAAGTGGATATATTTCAAGCATTTACTCAAAAGTAAGGTATGAACTATTAAATTATAATCCACTTGCAAAATCAAAATACAACTTAATCAATAATTTAGATTATTGTTTTGAAGAGAATCCTAAAATGTATACTGAGACTCAAATGGAGGAATTTTATGATATAGCTTATTCAGCAGGAATAAGAAATTTAGTTAAGTAGTTGTTTCGGATATTCATTGATTGCTGAATAAAAAGGTATAAATAAAAATGTTTTTATTTTAAAATTCTAAAATTCTTAAGAATATATATTGTTTAGAATATTACAATATAAGAATATACATTCTTGGAATAGAGTATTGTTTTATAGTATTTATAACGCATTTACTTAATTTAAGTATAGAAATTAAAAAGAGAGAGGGAGAAGAAAAAATGTTAATGTTAATTGATGATGCAAACTTAGATGAAATTAAAAGGATTTATGAATTTTACCCATGTGATGGGGTGACAACTAATCCATCTATTCTAAAAAAACAAGGTGGAAATCCTATGGAGGTATTAAAAGCAATTAGAGAATTCTTACCAGAAGGGGCACAATTACATGCTCAAGTTGTATCATTAACTGCTGAAAAAATGGTTGATGAAGCACAACATATGATTGAAGTACTTGGAAAGGACACTTATATTAAAATTCCTGTAACACCTGAAGGAATAAAAGCTATGAAATTATTAAGTAAGGAAAATGTAAATATTACAGCAACAGCTATTTATACTTCGATGCAAGCCTTCATGGCAGCAAAAGCAGGGGCAAGATATACAGCACCTTATGTAAATAGAATTGATAATATGGGAGCTGATGGAGTTCAAGTTGCAAAAGATATTCATGACATGTTTAAAATGCATGGATTAAATTCGGATGTATTAGCTGCAAGCTTCAAAAATTCACAACAAGTTTTGAATTTATGCAAGTATGGAATTGGATCGGTTACAGCAGCACCAGATGTAATAGAAGGATTAATAAAACATGATGCAACTAAAAATGCAGTAGATGTATTTACAAAAGATTTCTATAGCTTGGTTGGTGAAGGGAACACAATGGAGGGGCTATAATTCAGGAAGAAGAACATTTAAGGGAAATAATTTATTGTTCTTTTTACTATAGACTCACACATACAAATATTTTGACATATAATGAACTAGTATCATTACATGGAGTTGAAAATGCGTGATATACGGGCTGATTTTAGCTGGAGGTAAGGGCAGTAGACTATATCCTCTATCAAGAGCCGATCAACCAAAACAATTTTTAAAGCTAATTAACGATAAAAGTTTCTTAGTTAATACTGTTGATAGGATAATGCCATTAATAGACAGGGATAATATTTATATTGTAACCAATATGGACTACAAAGAAAAAGTTAAGGATGAACTAATAGGAATTAGAGAGGAAAATATTTTTGTAGAGCCTGCTAATAAAGAAACTGCAACTTGTATAGGTTTGTCTGCAGTAAAATTATTAAAACAAGATGCTAATGCAGTAATGGTTGTATTACCATCAGATCACTATATTCAGGGTGAGAAGAATTATATAGATACTTTATCACAAGCAATAGAAATGGCAAATAGGAGAAGGTGTATCGTTACACTTGGGATTGAACCTAGTAGACCTGAAACAGGATATGGATATATAGAAATGGGGGAAAGAACTGCTGGAAGCATACCAACTTATAGAATTGCAAGGTTTACAGAAAAACCAAATTCAGAGGTAGCTAAAGATTTCATATTAAAAGGAACTTATTTATGGAATTCTGGGATGTTTATATTTAGGGCCGACGTTATACTAAGAGAAATAGAAAAATACTTGCCTAAATTGCATAAATCACTGATGGAGATATATAAAAATTTAGGAGAGGAAAATGAAGAGAGTGTTATAAAAGACCAATATGAACTTATAGACGGAATTTCTATAGACTTTGGGGTTATGCAAAGAACTAGAAAAGCCTATGTTATTAAATGTGATTTTAGTTGGGATGATATGGGAAGTTTTGGCGCTTTAAGTAGGCTACTGAGCACTTATAGAAATAATAGTATATCTAAGAATGTTTATATTGACGATTGCGAGAATTGCTCCATATTTGGGGACAAGAACCTGATAATTGGGTTTGGAATAAAAGACTTAGTTGTAGTAGATGCTGGAGATGTTATTCTTGTAATGGATAAAAATAAGGATCAGGAAATAAAACATTTATTAAATAGGCTCAACGAAAATAAAGAATATAATAAATTTCTATAGTAAGTAAGCTGTTTCAATATATCTTAATGATACTGAAGCAGCTTATTTATCTTTGGAGATGCACTTAGAAAGCATGTGCAAGTTAGAGTTAGTATATAAGGAAACCATATGAAATGTATGCTTAAAATATATTAAACTAATATTTTTGCTAATATAGTTTAATACGTTATGAGCTTTGATATTCTTGGGTATTAGCACATATAATACTTGAAGAAATCGATTAATAAAGTGTTGTAAATTTGAATCTAGAGTATTATTATAAATATACAAAACAAATTTAATTTATAAAAAAATAACGAAACGCCTAAATGAGGGTTTCATAAAATATAAAATTTAATATGCAGAGGATGTGATCAAGCATTGATGATCAATACTCACAAGATTATGGCAGAAAATATTATAAAATATGCTAATACAAAGAGTATTTATTTAATTAATAATAAAAGATTCATATGGGGGAACGTGAAACCTGATTGTGCGCCTAAATATAAATTTAAGAAGCATTATTTTAATGAAAGTATAAATATGATTATTGAAAAGATTATACATTTATCATCATTATCATTGGAAGAAATATACTATAATATGACAATTGGTAAGTTTAGTGAAGAGCTTGGAGTAATATGTCACTTTTTATGTGATTTTTTCTGTGCACCACACTATTATAGATGGGAATTTAAGAGTACGAGTGCTGTAAAGCATCATATGATGTATGAGAAAAATTTAGCTAAGGTAGCTAAGTCGTTCGATCCGACAGGAATTATAAATACACATGTAGATTCAAGTAATATAGAAGAGTTTATAATGCAGCTACAGAAGCAATATGATGGAACTATAAATTATTATAATGATTTAACCTTTTCGTATTATGTTTGCGATAGCGTATTAAATATGATATTGAACAATGTGTTTATCAATGAAAATAAGGTGATTAAAGTAATTTAATTTCTTAAGATAAGAAATATTTCAAAATGGTTGAAAAATTATTTTGAAATATTTTTTTGATTTTGTTAAAAGGCATAAAATTTTATAAAGATATTATTTAATATAAACAAAAATCATAATGTTAAAATAAAATTCTTGAACACATGTTTAAGTATTGATATTGTTATTATATAGAAAAGGTTAAAAATAAAGCGGTTTAAATTAAAAAAAGTGGTCAAAATATAAAAAAGTAAAATTTCATAGTAGTGAGTTTTCTGGAGACTTCTGTTGCTTATCAAGAGAAATTTTAAATTTATAGGCACTTTTGAATAAATAATTTAATTAAGCTTGACATAAAAATATAGAAATATGGTAGAATTATAAATTATAGCAATTAATTAAAATTTAACAATGTGAATATAATTTTAAAATTGATTGTTAATAAATAGACTAATCATAATTAATAAAAGTCTAAATAGTAGTTATATAATTTAATTTGATATAAATATTATAGGGTCGAAAAATATAAAAGTATTGAAATAGGAGAAAGTAGATATGGAAAAGCATAAAAATATATCGATGGCAGTTATCAAAAGGTTGCCTAAGTATCATAGATATCTTGAAGAACTTATGAAAAATGAGGTGGACAGAATTTCTTCAAAAGAATTAGGAGAAAAGATTGGATTTACTGCATCACAAATTAGACAAGATTTAAATTGTTTTGGAGACTTTGGACAACAAGGTTATGGATATAATGTTAAGGAACTATATACCCAAATTAGCGCTATATTGGGATTAGACAGAGGTTATGAAGCTGCACTGGTTGGTGCTGGAAATATAGGGCAAGCAGTTTCGAATTATTCTAGATTTGAAAATTTAGGATTTAAAATAACAGCAATATTTGATGCAAATCCTAAATTAATAGGAATGAAAATCAGAGATGTAGAAATAATGGATATAGACGAAATGGAATCCGTACTAGAAGAACATAAAATAGATATTGGTATAATTTGTGTTCCTAGAAAAAATGCTCAAGTTGTTGCTGATGAATTAATAAGGGGTGGAGTAAGAGCAATTTGGAATTTTGCTCCTGTAGATTTAGTAGTTCCAGATCATGTGAAAGTAGAAAATGTACATCTAAGTGAAAGTTTATTGACTTTAATTTATTTATTAAATGAGAGTGAAAGTTAAAAATATAATAAATATATGCAATATATTATTTAAAGCTTGTTCAAAAAATAACAGATTAAATATATATATTTGTTTTTAGAAATAGATTTAAGAAAAACTTATTCAAAAGCTTTACATGAATAAAGTTTTCTTCTCTGTTTGGCATGAAAATAGATATATACCTTTGATCAGTTATTTTTTTCATATACTTAAAAACTTATATTAATAACGCAATATTTTATTGCAAATAATCTAGGAACGTATTATAATTTTAATTGAGGCGTGAAGTCTTGATATTTTTTTAAACTTATTTGTTATATTATTAACAATTAGGATAAAAAATATCAAAAATAGTGTGAAAATTAAAAAAATAAGCAAGTTTGAAGGAGGTCCTTAGAATGGAATTAAAAAATGTTATTCTTGAAAAAGAAGGGCATTTAGCTATTGTTACAATCAATAGACCAAAGGCATTAAATGCATTGAATTCAGAAACACTAAAAGATTTAAATGTTGTTTTAGATGATTTAGAAGCAGACAACAATGTGTATGCAGTTATAGTTACAGGTGCTGGTGAGAAATCTTTTGTTGCTGGAG
>NZ_JAKJJX010000031.1:0-79788 GCF_022320765.1 Clostridium sp. YIM B02569
GTCCTGTTCAATACAGAATTCAATCCTTCATGATAGCTTAGTTAAATTTGTCTAACTTTTTGGGGTCAGATCAACTATTTTAATGCCTTCTTTTAATTGATTTTTTAAGGTGAAATTTTAGCTTTAAACTTGAAATTTCTTCTCAGCTTTGTCGTAATCTTTTAATAAATGATTCTTCCTTTTAAATATGAAGTAATATGGAACTTCATAAGCTAACATGAATATCCATCCTATGAGGCTTGCATAGGCCATACTTATCATCCCTACATGAGAAACTAATATAAAAACGAATATTACTCTAAAGGATATTTGGATAAGTGTAGAGATTAATGTAATTTTCATGTTTCCCATGCCTCTGAAGAAACCTTGAATACCATTTGTAAATGCAGGAAATAAATAAAAAAATGCCATAAGTCCTAAGTAACTCACACCTAAGTCAACCATGTTATTATCATTAGAAGAGACAAATAATTTCATTATGGGTGTCTTAAAAATTAATACAACCAAGCAGATTATTATCCAATAGCAAAACTCTATGAATAAGCCAACTCTAAATCCAGCTTTAATACGATTTTTATTATTTGCACCACGATTTTGAGCAACAAAAGTCATCATTCCATGAGATATACTTTGTTGTGGAGTGAAAGCAAAATCATCAACTCTGTTTACAGCATTAAATGCTGCTATTGTAGCTACCCCTAATGGATTGATAGCACCTTGAATTAACAATTTGCCGATTGGCTGACAAGATTGCTGCAAAGCTGTTATTGATCCATGCTGGAGAGTTTGTTTTAAAAGCGTTTTATCTAATTTTATATCCTTTTTAGATAGTCTTAACAATGGTACTTTTTTATATATGTAAATTATACAAAATAGAGCGGAGCAAGCTTCAGAGATAGTTGTGGCTAGTCCAGCTCCAAGTACTCCCATATTAAAGCCTCCTATAAAAATAAAGTCAAGACATCCATTTAAAATAGATGCTATAGCTAAAAATCTTATTGGTGTTTTTGAATCCCCAACACTTCTCATTGCTGCAGATACTGCATTATATAGATATGTAAAAGGCATTGCGGCAAATATTATTCTTAGATAGAGTGTTGCAGATTCGAGAATTTCATTTGGAACTCCAAGGAGGATTAATATATTCTTAGAGAGGATTAAGCCTAATATTACAATTATTAGAGAAAAAAAACATCCGAATATTAAAGTTGTCGAAATCTCTTTTTTTAATTCTTCATATTTCCCAGCTCCAAAAAATTCACTCATAAGAACTGATGCTCCAATACATATACCTGTTATTCCCAAAATTACAATATTCATTACAGGATTAGCCGTTCCAACAGCTGCCAAAGCATCTGTACCAGAAAATCTTCCTACTATGATCGAATCTACGGCATTATAAGTAAGTTGGAGCAGATTTCCGAGTATTAATGGAATAGAAAAGCTTATAAGATGCTTATGTATATTCCCTTTAGTCATATCTTTAGTCATAATTTTCACTTCCTTAATATTTCTTCATTAGGTTATTATACTAAAGGTTAGATTACGTCTTCAACAAACTAATTAGAGAAAAGGTTTCATTTTGAAATCATTTTAACTTTCTCCATAATGTACTATGACTAATTTTCAATCTTTTCTCAACTTTGACCTGATTCATTCCTTCTTCCTCCATTACATGCTTTATAATACGAGTTTCTATTTCTTTTAAGCTTCCATTTAAATTAATAGGGATTAGAGAAGCATTTTTGTGATTTTCAAATTCTACTTTTAAGGCTGTTTTTACTTCATCAACATTAATATAAGAGCCATTACATTTAAGTGCTAATTGGTTTACAACTCTCATAAATTGTCGTATATTTTCAGGCCAATCGTATTCAGATAGTAATTTTATACCACCTTCTTTTATACCTACAACCTGACTTGCACATCTTAAATCTAGTTTTGAAAGATACATACTTACCATATTGCTGATTTCATTACTGTAATTTTTTAAAGGATTTAATTCAATTCTAACTTCATCAATTATTGAACGGAGTTGTCTAAGTAAATTTCCATTGCTAACACAGAGTTCAACAGGGAATTCGCAAGATGCAATTATTTTAATATCATTAGTTCTAGATAATTTTTTTAAAATATTAGCAATCTTTTTTTGTCCTTCTGTATATAACGTATCAATATCCTCCAGAAATAATGTGCCTCCTTCGTTTTTAAATTTATTAATTATGATTTTATATAGAAAGTCGTAGTTGTAATATTCAGGAATAGAGTGACAGCTTATACATATTAAGCTTTTTCTTTTTTGAGGACCATAGTAAGTGCATAAATATCCGATATCATTTTTACACATTCCATCTTGGCCAGTAATAATTGTTGGAAGTGGTGTGTTACTTAGATATGATATTTGAGAAAGAATTGTTTGAGGAAATACTGTATGTACAAAGTTTGGTGATATTTCATCTGGATTTAATATTTTTATAAAATCATCAATATTACTTTTTTCTCTTTTTTCATAATATGTACATTCAACTGCTTCAGATTTTAAATCTTTATTATTAGAAAGAGCGTTGCATAAGCGTATAGCTTCATCAATAGCGCTTTTTACAGCTTCAATTCCACTTGTAATAAGTATACTATTAATTCCAAACTCTTGCGCTGTTTCATATACCATATTATCACCAATAACGAGTTCATAGTTTTCTTGTTTTAGTTCTTTAATTAAGTCTCGAATATCTTTATGTTCAAAATAACACTTTGATTCGATTGAATAACCTAAAAGTTCACTTAGCCGTTTAAATGATTTAAATATATTTGGATAAGATAAGAATATTTTTTTTCCTTTATATCCTTCAGATAATTTTAAAATTCTAAGTATATCAAAGGCATTAATATGAATTTCAACAATAGGAGTTTGAGTAATTTGCCTGCAAACTTCAGCAGTACCACCCCTTGTTATAATTACATCATATTTTTGGTTTATATTTACTTGTTTCAGAATTTTTGGTCCTTGTTCATAATTCCCTTGATATACATCAATTTGGAAATCCTTATATTCAGATGAAACTGACATTGCGATTTCTTTTAAGCCAAAGTAGGGCGCTAAAAAAAGTATTTTTGCTTTCATAATTTTATTTACTCCATTAATTAATTTATTATACTATTATATCAAATATATAAATCAATTAATTAATTAATTACATATAGTATCTATATTTAAAAGTATGGAGATCCAGACACTTAATTGCAACATATATATGGAGTAAATATGTATTCAATTTTCGCTGATATACATATAAGTCTGGCTCTCATTATAGAACCCTATAATATATTGACACCTAAAAAGGCAGTTATCTATAAAATAAAAGTTTGTGTTTATAATTGAAAGAAGCCAGTGTTTTTACAGCACTGGCTTCTTTCAATTACTTAGTAGTTTCTTTTAATATAAGAATATAAAATATTATATTATCTTACTGGACAAACTCCATTTGCGCACTCGTTATCAATTATTTCATGTTCGTCATCATCATCAAGTTCAGCTAATAATTCATAATCTATAGGTTTAACATTTTTTATACGTTCCTCATAATCTTCCTTTGTTGTAGATTCATAAGGTAAAAGAGGGTAAGTTTCGTCTGTTAGAGGAAGGAAAGTTATACCAACCACATAGTCAAAATTCTCATAGAGCCAATTGGCAACATCATCCCACTCATTTTCTCTTACATGTACGGTAATTGAAGTATTGTGATCAGTCCAATTTATCATTGATAATTTATAAAGTTCAAGTTGTTCTATAGCTCCAACATCATATTTTGTTTTTCCGTAAGGAGCTTTGATTGGAAATTCTATAACTTTTGTTGTGCAATTTTCATCACTTTGACCATTTTCATTATAAATTGGATAGCATTTTAGCTTCTCTATCATTTTATATAGAGGATCAGATGTAGAGATTCTAACTCTTCTAATATAATAATTAGAATGTGAATAATGTATTCCTGAACTTACACATGGAAGTGTGGATAGAGATCCTTCAGGCTTAATTGTGGTCATAAGCTCAGGAATGGAAATTCCAAGTTCTGAGCAGTATTTAATACCTTCGCATCTAACTACATCTCGTAAACGCTTTAGCAATAAACCTAAATTTTTATAAGTCATGTTTGTTCTATTTACCATATCCATCATTCCAGTTAATGATATTCCAACGATTCTATCATTTTGCATGATTTTATTCCAATCTGGAAGTTCTACGTCTACTAGGGTCATTCTAATAGCTACTCTAGTAGATAGTTTTATTATTTTTTCTAATTTATCAATATCCAGATTATTATCTTCATTTACGAATGAGGCTAAATTGTTAGTTGATAGGTTGCAGCATTGATGTGAATTAAGCAAAATTTCTCCACATGGGTTACAACCTTTAAATGTACGTTTTCTTCTCATAGCTTCACTTCCATTAATAAAACCAGGTTCACCATTTATTTTTATGGATTCTAAAATTTTCTTTATTTTATTAAGCGATGGTTTTTCTTTATATAAAACAGAATTATTACTCATTTTCCTATGAGATACTTCTGAATTTTCAATCCAATTTCCATTGACTATTGTATATAGTTTACTTTTTGCATTTATAACATCTTCATCATTTTCATCGCAAATTATCATCATTGCACTACGCCTAACTCCACCAGAAACTACATTTTCACTTATTATAGTAGCTATATCAAGCACATCTATGGACCTTAAGCTTCCATTAACAAGATTACTGCAAACCTTATTTATTTTTTCAAACATTCTTTTTAATGATTTATGACCAGATGCTCTGCCACCAAACCTTTTTAATCTTTCACCCTCAGGCCTTACATAACTGTAATCAAATGTAATTTTCTTAATATTAATATATTCAGGACTTGTAATCAAATTAAAGTAAGTTTCTAGGGCATTACACCAGCCTTCTTTGCTGTCACCAATTTTAATCTTAGCGACTGATGGATCTCCATCGTCTAAAATAAGTTTGGTGTTTTCCATATATTCTTTTGGCATGAACTTATGAATATCTTCATTATATTCGCTGTCTAGATATATTCTCCTTATATTAGGCATTTTTGATATTAGAGATTTATCGATTCTAACACCGACACCTGAGCCAATCATGAGAAGATAAAATATGTCTACAAAATCATGGAATTTTTCAACCATTGTAAATGCACAGTTATAATTTGAAAGTGGATATTCCTTTACTATATCAGTTCCACCCATATAAAGAGTTCTACCTGATGTAAAGGTCCTTAAATTGAATAAATTATCAAATAACAGTTCAGCTTCTTTTACTTCATCTTGTAAATTTATGCTTAATCCCTGTTTCTTTTTAAATTCTATGCCAAGTTCAATGTTATAATCTGTTGTTCTAAGAACTGTTTCAAACCAAGTTTCCCTTCGTTTTTTATTGTTTAAATATCTAGAATAAGTTCGTAAATAAACAAATTCACCGATATTGCTTAAAGGCGTATTCCTAATTTCTCTGTATTTGTTTAAAAATGATTCTGATAATAGTTCGCTCATATATATTCCTCCAGTTTTACTTAATAAGCTAATAATTTCTTTCTAATCCTTATATTCTTTTGAATTATAATATCTTCAAGTTTTATAATAACATTATTTTAAATCATTTTATGATAAAATACAATATGTTGTACTTATAAAAAAGTATCTATACAATATATAGAGTTGTCCTATCCGCTATAATGATTGACTTTGACGAGTAATATGAAAATTTAATTAAGTATATTTAAAGAAGGACTTATAAAATAAAAATATGATTTTATAAAGAGATTATATGAGTAATTGCATAAACGTGATATCAATCACAGTTTTATATAATAAATCGTGATACTGTAATTTAGTAATATAAAATTTTAAGCGGCTTTATCTATAGATCTAAATATAAGCTATATGCAGTTACTTACAGGTATAACTGTAGGTTTTTTATTGCGCTCAAAAGTTTCATAATATGAATTATTACTTTTAGCTAAGATTAGCACATAGACCGCTTGCGCAGAAAGGATAGATAAAAAACAATGACTAAAAATGAGCTTGAATCATTAAAATTAGAAGGTTTCATGCAGCAACAAGATAAAGAATATTTTTCACTTAGAATATTGACAGATGCAGGAAATTTAAGTTCTAATGAAATGGTTTGTCTAGCAGAAATATCTGAATTATATGGAAATGGATACATGGGATTTACAACACGGCAATGTGTTGAAATACCTTGGATTAGAGAAGATTTGATTCCAGAGGTTAAGAAAAGGATATTAAACGCAGGAATCAAGACAGGAGGCACTGGTACAAGGGTTGTAGCTGTAGCTGCTTGCAAAGGAGCACTTTGTAGGTTCGGATTATTAGATTCACAAGAAATAGCTAAAAATCTCGATAGAAAGTTTTTAGGAATAGATCTTCCAGGTAAATTTAAAATTGGAGTAGCAGCATGTCCTAATAATTGTGTAAAAGCTCCAATCAGTGATTTGGGTTTTTTAGCTCAAAATGAGCCAAAGGTTGAGGCAGATATGTGCAAAGGATGTAAGATTTGCGAACGTACTTGTAAAGTTGACGCGATATCAATGGTACATAAAAAAGCAGTAATAGATTATGATAAATGCATTTCTTGTGGGCAATGTATCAAAGCATGTCCTTTTAAATCTATGAAGTTAGATAATGAAGGAGTTGCAGTATATTTAGGTGGCAAGTTTGGAAGAAATTTAAGAATAGGGAATCGTCTTAAAAAACTTTACCAGCCTGATGAATTGGAAGCTGTTACAGAAATGGTTATTGATTATTATAAAAATAATGCTAGCAAAGGTGAAAGATTAGGAATGACAATAAGTAGATTAGGTTTTAATCATATAAAGAACGCATTAGATATATAGATGTCGCTATAGTTAATTCTCATTTACTACTATTTTAACAATTATGTTATTGAAACATAATCAAATGAATTGACAATGATAAATAAATAAAATAAAATGATATTAAATGATAATAAAGTATAGTGAATGAGAATGAATTACTATGGGGGAGATGTAATCATGAAAAAAGCAGTTTTTTTTGACATAGATGGAACTTTAATGGACTGTTTAAATGGAATAACAGATATTAGGCCTAGGGTAAAAAAAACAATTCGCTCACTTCAAGCAAATGGAGATTATGTATTTATTGCAACAGGCAGACCATATGCCTTTTTAAATGAATCTTTATATAACTTTGGATTTGATGGATTTGTTCTTACTAATGGAGCATATGTGAAAGTTAAGGAAAAATGTATATATAAAGAATGCCTTAAAGGGGATTCTATAAAAGAATTAGTGTATAATTTTGAGCAGCGTAATATTCAATACATTTTACAAGGAGAAACATATTCATACATTAAAGATGAATATAAAAAATTACATTCTTTCTATGATTCTTTTAGTATATCTAAAAAATATTTCCAATCTGAATATGATCTAGAAAAAGTAGAAACATACAAAATTGAGATGCTATATAATGATAAAAATGGAATGGATTATTGCTTGAATTTAGCGAATGAGGATTATGATTATATTCATAATGTCGAAGAAAAATCTTTTGAACTATATTCAAAATCGAATACAAAGGCAACTGGAATATTAAGAGTATTGGACTTTTTAGATATTCCAATAGAAAATAGCTATGCCTTTGGAGATGGTAAGAATGATATAGAAATGTTATCTACAGTAGGATGCGGAATTGCTATGGGTAATGCCGAGGATTACGTTAAGGAACACGCTAAGAAAGTAACTGATACAGTACAAAATGATGGAGTAGCTTTAGGAATAGAGCGATTTATCTACTAAAATAGACTTGCATTTTATTTATTAAAATGCAAGTCTATTTTAGTATTATTTATATTAATCTAAAAAATCATATGATTTATTTAATGCACTTAAAGAGTACTAAAATTAAAATTTTTCAAATATTATTTACTGCCTATATTACCAAGAAATATGCGAGAATACGGCATATATAACCTTTTCATATGCAATTATGAAAATTATATCTATATGTAACAAAAATTACTTTTGTGTTTGATACATTCTTATCCTATAATAGGGCAATACCATATCGGTGGGGAAAGTAACCTATATTATTATTAGGTCACAAATAAAACACAAGGAGTGGTAATTTGATTAAATTAAAAATAAATGTTATAAAAACTTGTATATTTCTAGGAGTATGTTTGTTAGGATTTGAAACAAACTTTTTAGATCCGCAAACTAAAAATATTCAAATAAATAGAATTGTTACAGGTAGCTATAAAGAAGATTCTAATTTCCAAAAAGAAAGTGCCGATATTGAGAAATATGCAGAATCAGTAAAGAAATCAGATGAAGGTTCATCTGATTCAGTAAATGCATCATCGGTAAAAGAGCAAAAGCAAATAGGTAAACCTATTAAAGCAGAATTAACTGCATATAGTGATGATCCTAGATGTTCGGGAAAATGGAAGTCACAAACAGCAATGCAGACAACAACAAGAATAGGTGTTATTGCGGCCCCATCTAATATACCGCTTGGAAGCAAGATGTATATTCCGGAGTTGGAAAGTTATAAGCCTGATGGCATGTTTGATGTTGAAGATAGAGGTGGAGCAATTAAGGTAAAAAAAGATGGCACTTATGTAATAGATGTTTGGGTCCCGTCATATGAAGAGGCTAAACAATTTGGCAGAAAAACTACTACTATATATCTATTAGAATAAGAATAAGTATAAATTTAAAATTACTTTAATATCGGTGATTTTATTTACACAAATATCCTAAGGGAAGTTACATCTTTCAATTTAAATATTTATAAAATTATATGTAATATTGTTAATATTCAATTGGATGAAACCCTTAGGAATTTTTATAAAAAATTGTAATAATGATTTCATAATTATGACAGTAAGTTTATTAGGAATAAATTTAGTGCCTTTTTCTTGTTTTAAAAAATCAATTGAACATTAATTTTTTCAAAAATTCTATCGATGTATTATACTTCATGTAGTTGCATAAGTTATTTAAAGAAAAATTATTTTGGAGGATTATTTTGTCATCTAGTAAGATTAGAGAAATGTCAATTTTTGAACATCGCTTTTGGCTACAAATATTAGGCGATCATTCATGATTTATTTTAAATGCATTGTCTCCAGAAGAAACTTGTTTTATAGATGAAGCAACTCAATTTATTAAGTTATTTGATTATCTTCTAGAAAAAGCTCGTCGACCAATTTCGTTAGAGAATATTCATGATTTAAACTACAAGGCATATTCTGCAGTGATGAAGATAAGTGAATTTGGTATGTATTAATTTAATTAAGATATAGGTGGAATGTTCGCTTATATCTTTTTGTTTTATAATAAATTTTGTATATTATAAAGATATGTTAATGGAAGCATAATGTAATATTTAATAGTACATAGTATACTAATAATATAATCAGAATAAGACTAACTTTCTCAAATTATTTAATATTATAAATAAATGTAATATTGTTGTATTAACTTTAATGATTTAAAACGAAAATTCTGCTAAATTATGTAGAAAAATAATGAATAAGACCTCGTTAAATGGTATAATTGAATATATGTGTATAAAAATCTAATATCAGATTATTGAGGTGAATTATGAAAACCTATAATGTTAAATATAGGGACTTTAAAACTTTACAATTATACGTAAATAGCAATGACATAATGAAATATAATAATATATTAGTACAAGTGTTTTCTGGGATATGCAATAAAGAGTTTATAAATGAAGTAATAAGAAATTTAAAATTATTAATTCCTCAATGCAAAATAGTTGGGGCTACGTCGTCAGGTGAAATACTAAATGGAGATATATTTGAACGAGAGTGCATAATCTCCATAAGTGTTTTTGAGAAAACCATAATTAAATCCATTTTAGTTAAGGATAATATATGTGATTTTAGTAAAGGTGTGAAAATAGCTAGTCTTCTAATTAGTACGGATACGAAGGTAATAATATCTTTTGGCGATTCAAGCATTATGGGCGAGGAGCTTTTAAATGGGATAAATTCTGTAAATGATCATGTTCTGGTAGCTGGTGGAATTGCTGGAAAGAGCGATCCAGCGTATGAAACATATGTTTTTACAGAAGAGGGAGTAGAAAAAAATGCAGTAGCTGCAGTTGCTTTAAAAGGTGAATTTTTAAATGTAAATAACGGAAGTAGTTTTAATTGCATACCTATAGGGAAAGAACACGAGATAACATTGGTAGAAGATAACATAGTAAAAAAGATAGGAACTATATCAGTAAAAGAATTTTATAACAAGTATTTAGGTACTAACAATAATGATCAAATTCTACGTATGGGAAATAAGTTCCCATTAATGGTAAAAAGAAATAACAGATATTTTAGTACTCACATATTAAAATTTATAAATGCAGAAGAAGCACTTATATCTACAAAGCTGGATATTGGTGAGAAAATAAGGATTGGTTTTGGTGACTTAAGAGAAATTTTGCAAAGTACAAAGGAAATGTATAGTGAGATTACAAGGTGCCCATGTGAGAGTTTATTAATATATTCATGTGATTCAAGAAAAAATATATTTAAGAAAGTAAATGCAAAGGAAATAATACCGTTTAAAGATTTATCTGTAGGTGGTTTTTATACTTTTGGTGAATTTAACAATGTCAATGATAAAAATATGTTTTACACAGAAACGATGACTGTATTAGCACTTTCAGAAGATGTCAATGCAAGAATTAAAATTATATCAGAAATTGACGATGAATATTCTTATTTCAATGAGGAGGATTCAGCATTATATAATCTTATAAAGAATACTGGGGAAGAATTAAATCAATTAAATATAAAATTAGAGGAAAAAATAAAAGAAAAAACAGATGAGTTAGAAAAACAATATTATACGGATAAGTTGACGGGGTTAGAAAATAGAAATAAACTAATTAATGATTTGTGTATAGAAAAATACACTAAACTCACAATTGTTGATATAAGGTCTTTTAATGATATAAATGATTTTTATGGAAATACAATAGGAGATAAGGTGTTGAAAGATATTTCTAAGTTAATTAGCTGGTATTGTAAGGAGAATAAATTAAATTCATATAGAGTAAATTCAGATATATTTGCTATAGCAAGTAGTGATATATCAAAAGAAGATTTTATTGCAAGAATACAATTTTTACAAAATGAAATAAACAATCAATGTTTTGTTTACGAAGAAGGTAAAATTTTCTTGACAATTGTAATGGGAGTTGCATTAGAAGAAGAATTATTATTCGAGAAAGCAGAAATGGCTTTAAATTATGCAAAGAAAAATAAAGAATTATTTCAAATATATAGAGAAGATCTTAACATATATGAGGGAATCAAGGAAAATATAATATGGACTAAAAAAATTAAAGATGCTATAGCTGAAAATAGAATAGTTCCATTTTTTCAACCAATAGTTAATAATAATTTAAAAACAATCGAGAAATGCGAAGCTTTAATTCGTATGATTGATGAAAATGGAAAAGTTATATCTCCATATTTTTTCTTGGATATAGCAAAAAAAGCTGGATTATATAAAGAACTAACGATAATAATGTTAGAAAAAACTTTTGAAGTTTTAAATAAAACTAATTATGAAATATCTATAAATCTTCTTCTTCAGGATATAATGAACAGCGAAATTAGAGCCCTAATCATAAAAAAATTAAAGAAGGTACGAAACCCTGAGAAGATTGTATTTGAAATAGTTGAATCAGAAGGTATAGAAAATTTTAATGAAGTTACTGAATTCATAAAAGAAATAAAAAAATATGGATCTAAAATTGCGATTGATGATTTTGGAACTGGTTATTCAAATTTCAATTATCTTATGAAATTAAATGTGGATTATATAAAGATTGATGGTTCGATTATTAAAAATGTTCATAAAGATAAGTCAGCAGAAATTGTTACAAAAACTATAGTATTATTTGCAAAAGAGCTAGGAATAGAGACTATTGCGGAATTTGTGTCTGAGGAGGAAATATACAATAAGATAAAAGCTTTAAATGTAGATTACTCTCAGGGATATTATTTTTCAGAACCAAAAGAAAATATAGGGTGATTTTTAGGCGCCCTATATTTAAGAATGATTGACTTAATAATAATTAATAATACTTTTTGTAGTTGGGGAAATAATGTTTAATGAACTTATTTGGTTGTTAAACATTATTTGCCTTTTTTAACTTAGAAAAATAATATATTAAACATGTAATAAAGGCACATGTAATCTTTATCATAAGATCGGTTGCAGTATCTTCAAGACTTCCATTTGTCATGTCGGTTTTAAAAAAATAATCTGCTAAGAACTCATATATTTCCCATATGGTGCCTATTGCAATTGTAAAACAAAAAGCAAATACTAAGGTGAATTTAGAAAATTTTTTCTTGGTTGCATTTTTAGTTTTTTCTATAATTCCTTGTAAAAGATGTACTCCAATTATAACCCCATATGCACCAAATGTACCATGAAGAAATAAATCCCACCACCAGAACATACTATAGAACTTTAGAGTTTCTCCTAGATATAAAGTAGCAAATATAAATATTATTGATGCTGATAAAAAACTAGATGGAAGGGTTATTTTGTTAGAGTTAGCAACTTTAAGAACAATAAAAGGAATAAATATGCTTATAGCATCCCAGAGTAAAAAAAGTATATAACTCCACGGATTTGATGAGGCGGTCTTAATAGCTGTAATAATAATTAATATTTCAAATAATATTGCTAATATTACGCCAATTTTACTGCTTTTGTTAATCATTAAAATCAACCCCTTTCTAATGTATATACTTATAAATATTTATAGGGATTCTAAATCTAATGATATCTTTTCCTTTTGTATATAAAAATATGTACGTCTAAAAATAGGCTTGTCCTAGAGTAAAGTATTTTTTATGCTAATTTACTCTAGGATAATGACTTTCTATAATTAATTCTTATGAATTACAGGAAGATTTATTTTTTTCATATAACAAATCATTCTAATTAAAAAAATAACGATTAATGATATATGCTGAGATACATGAGTTCCTAAAAGCGGATATAGAAACCACAGTAAAAGTGAACCAAGAATACATGCAATGCAGTAAACATCAGTTTTGAAAATTTCAGGCTTTCTATTAGTAATTATATCTCTAAGTACGCCTCCACCAACTCCAGTAATGCTTGTAGCAAATAGAAATAGCATTAAATTATAGTCACTTTCAAGAGCTTTAATTCCAGAAGAGACAGAAAAAGCTGAGAGTCCTATTGCATCTATTGTCACAAACATATTATTATATTTTAGTTTTCCGCG
Organism: Clostridium sp. YIM B02569; assembly: GCF_022320765.1. NCBI lineage: Bacteria > Bacillati > Bacillota > Clostridia > Eubacteriales > Clostridiaceae > Clostridium > Clostridium sp. YIM B02569. The sequence continues at coordinate 13,375 of NZ_JAKJJX010000031.1, forward strand.
AAGTATAACAGGAATTGTTGCACCTAAAATAATAAAAGGAATAGTTGTATAGTTTTCAAAAAATAATGGAATTCCAACATTCGTTACAATATCACGAAGAACTCCTCCTCCCATAGCTGTGACGGTAGCGAGAATATATATACCGAATAAGTCGAATTTTTCCTCGATTGCAACATGAGCCCCAGATGCTGCAAATGCAAATATGCCTAGATACTCCAATATATTAATATCATTCATAAATCAAACACCTCTTTCAATTAAATTTTATGCATAAAAATAGACGAATTGCATAAACAATTCGCCCCTGTTATTTTACCTGAAAGATTCTCTTTTAATAGTTAACTAAAAGATTGCTTCTTGGGTGTCATAAGACTTTACAGAGTTTCGTCAGAATTCGGTCCTTTTGCCTGAGAGTTTGTTGCGATTTCACCTTCGGCTCTACATTGCTTGTAGCATCTCCCAAATTCGTCACACGATTACTATAATTAATCAGAAATATTATAAATTAGTTTTAATAGCATCTCAAACTAATTTATTCAATTCATCTTCGTGTAAAGTCTCTTTTTCTAATAATTCTATAGCAATCTTATCAAGAGAAGCCCTATTTTTACTTAAAAGTTTCAGTGTTTCATTGTATAGATCGTTAACAATATTTTTACATTCTTCAATAACAGGATTTCCATAACTACTATATAAAGGACCTACACTTGATAGATTTATAAGCCCTAAGGTTTCTCCCATACCATACTCAGTAACCATCTTTAAAGCAATATCAGTAGTTTGAGATATATCTCCATGCGCTCCAGTAGAAATTTTATCTTTACCAAAAATTATTTCTTCTGCAGCTCTACCACCTAGTGAAACTTTAATTTTATTTTTCAAATAATCTATTCTGTGGTAATTGGTATCTTCAGGAATAGATAATGTATAACCTCCAGCACCTTTTGTTGTCGGTATAATTGTTATCTTAGAAACTTTATCCTGTGGAAGTAATAGCATATTAACTAATCCATGCCCTGCCTCATGATACGCAGTAAGAAGTTTATCTTCTTCTTTAAGATAACTTCGCTCTTTTTTTTCGTGGCCAGCTAAAGTTATAGAATATGCGTTTTCTATATGGTCATAAGTTATATAATCACTGTTGTCTTTGGCTGCTAATATAGCACTTTCATTAACTAAACTTTCTAGCTTTGCACCAGAAAAATATACTGTTTTTTTAGCAATATCTTTAATATCAATATTTTCATGTGGTTTGTTCTTTAAATGAAGAGATAAGATCTTTTCTCTTGCATTAACATCTGGCAATGCAACTTCTATATGTCTATCAAACCTTCCTGGTCTAAGAAGAGCTTTGTCCAACATATCAAGTCTATTTGTAGCTGCAATTACTACAATTCCTTCTTCTTGTCCAAATCCAGACATTTCAGTTAAAAGCGCATTTAATGTTTGATCTTTTTCATCGTTACTAGAACCATTTTTTCCATTACCTCTTGCTTTACCTATAGCATCGATCTCGTCAATAAATATTACAGCTTTTCCTTGAGATTTTGCTTTCTTAAATAAATTTCTTACTCTTGCAGCACCAACTCCAACATATACTTGAACAAAATCAGAACCACTGAGCGCATAAAATGGAACTCCAGCTTCACCTGCAACTGCTTTTGCAAGTAATGTCTTACCTGTACCTGGATCACCGTAAAGAATAACACCCTTTGGCATTCTAGCACCATACTTTTGATACTTTTCTGGGTTCTTAAGAAAATCTACAACATCCATTAAACTTTCTTTAGCTTCTTCATTTCCGGCTACAGCATCAAAGTTTAGGGCAGCTTTCTTATCTTTGCTAAAATCTTGCATTTCCATTGATGTTACAGAAGAAACTCCACCTTTTGATTTATATACAAGCATCGCAACTATTGCAAAAAGTGATAATCCTAAAATTCCAGAAGGGATAGTTTTTGAAATAGGGGGAGTGGTCTCGTCCTTAACTTCTATTCCATTTAGTAATAGCTTTTCTTTTAAAGTATCAGTATGCGGATTATCTGTAGAGTATTTATCACCGTTATTTAGTATTACAGTCATTTTAGGAGAAGTATCAACTATTACGGTTGATATTTTATTAGAATTAAGATCTTCAGTAAAATAAGAATAACCTTTATTAACTACCTTTGAATTTATTGATGTTACTACCATTACTATAAGAGACAGGATAGCTGTTATTATAGGAATAATAATATAGTATTTTTTTATCTTATTCATTAAGTACCTCCAATTCCAATTTCTTAAAAGATGACTTAAGGCATACATACTTATCACTTATTTTGTATCCCTGATATTGATTATACAGGTTTAAAATCAGAAGTCTAATTTCTTTCATTGATTTTACCAATGTAATTTTTGGAGAAATACTCAATTAACTTTTTTTCTGAATGCAAAAAATTTCATTAATATAAATGTGATTGGAACACCTATTATTGCCGCTAATAAATAAGCAATAATTTTATTTAAACCCATCAAATTAAAAACTATTATTACAACTATATTTTGAATAATAAAATTTGGAATGTATGATATTGCAAATTTTACAAATTTATTCAATTGCAGTTTTTCTTTAAAAGTTATAAGACTGTTCAATAAATAGGATATAATTAAACCTGAAATATAGCCAACTATAAATGCTATATTTTCATTTAAAAAGCTTGAATATATATAAGAAAAAACAGTTCCGTTAAATGTATTTATAACCCCTATTATTAAAAAAGTAACAAATTCTTTTGTATAGAAAGTATTTTTGAATTTTTGAACTATATTATCCATAAGTTTCCTCCTGTAAATTTTCTCATCTATGCTAATTAATTTAGTAAAGATGAGAAATCTTATTTTTTATTTAATTTCATTATGTATTTTCTGAATATATTTTAGTATTATTCAAATGAATAAGAGTTGAAGCTTACTATAAACCATATTGATGAAACCATGAACTTATAATTAACATAAGTCCAATGGAACAATCCCCTTAAAAATAAGCCAGTATCTATAAACTTGTATTAATGATTATAAAGAGCGTTTGTCAATAGGTTTATAATTATAATGATTATGCTTTATATCAACGCAAAGATACTCTATCAGTCTTATAGAAATTAAAGTTGTTTATTACCATTTTAAGAAACGAATTACTCTGGCTGAAGTGTCTTATTCAGCAATCAATATTACTTCAACTATAATATTGTTAAACAAATATATCAATAAAATTGATATATTTATTGTAAATCTATATTAATATGCAGTAGCGTTAACCTAAACATAGATTACTAAAATACTTATGTATATTTTAACTATATACATTATTTCTGAATAAACGCTGAACAGATTTCAAGAACTAGCTTTATTTAAAAGTTCATTCCAATAGTAATATTTCTACGTTATATTACATCGTAGAGTCTTAGAGTCTACAAAAATTTTAAGTATATATTATAAAGTATATTGGTTATTCATATAATTAAATAGATTTGGCAAATGATTATGAAATATCATTGTATTGCAAAATATTATTCATGTAATTTTTAGTAAACTATATTAAATACAATGGTCTTTTTATTTAAATTTGAATATAAAAATATACAAGTGAGGTATATATATGATAAGACCAAGGCCTTTAAAGAAAGGTGATAGAATAGGATTAATTGCAGCCTCAAGTCCAACAAAACCAGATAGAATAAAACCCTCAATTAAAGCTATGGAAGAGCTGGGGTTTGAAGTTGTTTTAGGGAAAAGTTGCAAGTGTTATCATGGATATTTATCTGGAAGTGATGAAATAAGAGCAAATGATATTAATAAAATGTTTGATGATAAGACTATAAAAGGTATTTTTGCAATAAGGGGCGGATATGGAGCAGGAAGACTTTTGAGCATGCTGGATTACAATATGATAAAAAGAAATCCGAAGGTTTTTGCAGGATATAGTGATGTTACAGCTCTTCATACTGTATTTAATGAAAAATGTAAATTTATAACTTTTCATACTCCAATGATATCAACCGAATTTTATAAAGGTGTAGATGATTATACAATGGATTATTTTATAAAAAATATATTTAGTGATAAGCCATTAGGAATACTAAAAAATCCAGATGGACAAGAAATAAAAACTTTAGTAAATGGAAAAGCAATAGGGAAATTGGTTGGGGGAAATCTTTCTTTAGTTGCATCATCTATGGGAACTCCATATGAACTTGATACAAAAGGAAAGATACTGTTCTTAGAAGAGGTAGATGAATATCCATATAAAATAGATCGGATGTTACTTCAATTAAAACAGTGTGGAAAATTTAAAGATGCTGCAGGCATTATTTTAGGTTCATGGACTGGTTGTGATCCAATAGAGGGGGATAACAGTTTAACATTAATGGAGATATTTGAAGAATTGATAAAGCCAGAAAATACTCCAACAATTTATAATTTGGCTTGCGGACATTGTGCTCCTACTATAAGTATTCCATTAGGAGCAAGAGTAAAGATAAATGGAGAAAGAAGCGAAATAGTTATTCTTTAATTTATTATCAAACATTATACATTGGAGTGATTTGATGAAAAATGCAATAGTTAATAATACTATAGGAATGTTAAAACGTGAGCCAAAAAATAATTCAGAAAGCGTAGATGAAGTGCTATTTGGAATGAATGTTGAAATACTCAAGGAGGAATTTAATAATTGGTTTTATGTAAGAACTCGCTACAATTACGAAGGATATATTAATGGTGTTTATTTAATAATAAATGATAAATTATCGAAAAAATGGGAAATGGAAAAAAATTCAATGGTTATTAATTCTTTTGCAGATATTCTTAATAAACCGCAAGCATCCGGGGTTTCAATTGCAACTCTGACAAGAGGAGCTAATTTAATTTCAACTTCTGAATGCAGCAAAGATAATAAGTTTACAAAAGTTATATTACCTAATCTTAGTATGGGCTGGATAAGAAGTAGTTTCATATCCAGTTTGAAGAGCGGTTATGATATAAATGATGAAGAAGATCTTAGGAATAATTTAGTATCATCGGCTGTATCCTATATCGGAACACAGTATAGGTGGGGCGGGAAAACTCCTCTTGGAATTGATTGTTCGGGCCTCTGCTCTATGGCATATATGTTGAATGGAATTCTAATTTATAGAGATGCAAAGATTAAAGAGGGTTTTCCTATTAAAGAAATAACATTTAAGCAAATAAAAAAAGGAGATCTAATATTTTTTCCAGGTCATGTTGCTATGTACTTAGGCGATGGCAAATATATACATTCATCAACAAGTAATGATGTAGTAAAAATAAATAGTTTTAATAAAAATTCAAATGACTATAATGAAAATCTAGATAGAAGTTTAAAACGATTTGGAAGTATATTTTAAAACTCATTTCATAAATTATGTAATATGGATGGTATAATGGATTAGCAATGTAAAGAGCTGTTAACAGAGGATGGGTAAATCCTTATGATTCGCCACTTAAACAATTAGCAAATTCTTATAGTGAATCAAAGCATATAATTAGCGAGATCAAAGAATAGTAAAAAGATTTCAAGAAAGGTGCCTATTTGTAATATTAAGGCGCCTTTTTTAAGTACTTAAATAAATATTAATTTTTAAATAAAATGATCATTGAAATATTTGAAATAGTTAGTACTTTAATCAATAATTTTGAAATATATCTATTTATAGAAAATCAAATAATTATAAATTTTAAGCAATTTTTCTAAATATACTTATATATTTGATTTATAGAATCATAAGTAATAGAATAGCAATATAAATTGCTAAATATATACAATTGATTATTTAATCTAAAATATTATTTATGCTAAATTGTATGCAAATTAATTTCGCATTGCTGTATAAGAAAAAAGCAACTTAAATATATTAAAAATATGAGTAAATATACCAATTTCGTATTGATTATTATAGACAATAATGATATTCTTAATTATATGATAAATAATTTCATTTAGGAGGTGTCATTATTATGAGTATTTGCAGTTTAAATCCGGGGGAGAAAGGAATAATTTCATCTATTAAAGGAGATTCAAAATTAGTTAAGAGATTATTTGCGTTAGGATGCATCGAAGGAACTGAGGTTGAACTTAGGAGAACAGCGCCACTTGGTGATCCAATTATTATAAACTTTAGAGGTTTTGATTTAGCTATTAGAAAAAAGGATGCTAAGAATATACTATTAAAAAAATTATAATAATTTGGGCTTAAATATTTTAATTATTAGCAAAATAGGGGAGACTTAAATAAATGATAAACGTAGCTTTACTTGGTAATCCTAATGTAGGAAAAACTACATTATATAATTTACTCACTGGCTCTAATCAGTATGTTGGTAATTGGCCAGGTGTAACTGTAGACAAGAAAGAAGGTTTTCTTTTTGAGAATATTAAGATTGTTGACTTGCCTGGAATATATGCTATGGACACTTTCTCGAATGAAGAAAAAGTGTCCAAGCAATTTTTAGAAGAAGGTGATGTTGATTTAATATTAAATATTGTAGATGCATCTAATCTAAATAGAAATTTATATCTTACAACTCAACTTAAACAATTTAATAAACCTATAATATTAGCTTTGAATATGATTGATGTTTGTGAAAATAAAGGAATTGTTATTGATTATAATAAGTTGTCTAAAGAACTAGATGTTGAAGTAATTCCAATTATTGCAGGAAAAGATATAGGAGTAGATAAAGTTAAGGAAAGACTTAAAGAAGGAAACTTTGCTAAACCATTGAATCATAGAAAGTTTGATTTTTCATCTGAAAAAGAAGCGTACAAATTTATAGAAAATGTATTAGAATCGTGTGTGACAATAAAAGAAAATATGCAAGAAAGTGTTACTGAGAAACTTGATAAGTTTGTTCTACATCCAGTTCTAGCATACCCTATTTTTCTTTTACTTATGGCTTTAATGTTTCAGTTGACATTTTCTTGGGTTGGGCAACCGATTTCGGATTTCTTAGATGACCTTTTAAATAATAATATTATACCGACTGCTCACCAACTATTATCCAATTCTTCTGATTGGTTTAGTTCTCTAATTGTAGATGGTATTATTTCAGGTGTTGGAGGAATTATAGTGTTGCTTCCAATAATATTAGTATTATTTATATGTATAACTATTTTGGAAGATAGCGGCTATATGGCTAGAGTCGCATTTATGATGGATAAATTGATGAGAAAGATGGGGCTTTCGGGCAAAGCTTTTATTCCTATGATAATAGGTTTTGGATGTACGGTTCCAGCAATTATGACTGCTAGAACTTTAGAAAGTGAGAAAGATAGAAAACTTACAGCATTGCTAGTGCCATTTATGTCATGTAATGCTAGACTTCCAGTTTATACTGTATTTGCGGCTGTATTCTTTGAATCTCATAGAGGATTAGTGGTATCTTCTCTATATTTACTTGGAGTCCTTGTAGCATTTTTGCTTGGTATCTTATTCAAAAATACATATTTCAAAAAAGATGAAGAACCTTTTATAATTGAAATTCCTGAGTATAAGATGCCTAAAATATCATCTATATATAAACAAACATTAGATAAAGCTAGCGGTTTTTTAAAAAAAGCTGCAACTATTATCTTTGCAATGAGCGTAGTAGTATGGTTTTTATCGAACTTTAATCTTCATGGTATGGTGAATCAAGTTGATGATAGTATATTAGCATCAATAGGTAATGTTCTCGCACCAGTTTTTAAACCTTTAGGTTTTGGTAATTGGCAATCTGCAGTATCATTACTTTCAGGACTACTAGCTAAAGAATCAGTTTTAGCTTCTATGCAAGTAATTTTTGCAGGGGATTTATCGGTAATTTTACCAATTCATTTCACTAATATTTCTGCATATGCATTTTTGGTTTTTATACTACTATATACTCCATGTATATCAACAATTGGTACGATGCAAAAAGAATATGGAAGTAAATTAACTTTGTTTTCAATTTTCTTTCAGTTGACTGTCGCATGGATTGCTTCTTTCTTAGTATTTAATTTGGGTGGTTTTCTTTATAACCTTGTGCATTTATTTTTAAAAATGAATAGTTTGTTTTTTTAATAATTGTTAAGAATATGATTAAGTATCATTCTCAAGACTTAAATCATATTTTTATAATAGCAGGTAGGTGAAGCTTAAATGATAGAAATATTAATCACGATTATAATAATTTCTTTTGCTGGATTTATACTCTTTAAATCTTTTAAGAATTCTTCAAAAGGAAAATGCAACTGTGGATGTAAAGGCTGTAAATCTGAGAAAATCTGTTCAGACAAAAGTAATACAGGTATAAAAATTGCTCAAACAAATAAGCCTAATAATCAATAATAGGAAAATATTAAATATATAAACTTGTCCACTAAAAGCATGGCGTTTTAGTGGATTTTTCTTTATATTATAAAATGATTTATAGTATAATAACAAAATGAAGAAATTTAAACCTAAGATAAAATGAGAAACCGAAAGTAGGAATTAAAAAATGAATTACAAAACACATATAAATGGTGGAATACTAGTAGGACTATATGCGAATTGCCAATTGGCAAATATGCCACTTATGTCTACAGCAGTATTCCTTGGAGGAGCTTTTGTTGGGAGTATATTTCCGGATATAGATCATAGAAATAGTTTTATTGGAAAGAAAACTAAAGGTGTATCAAAAGCGATAAATAAATTAGCTGGCCACAGAAAGTTATTTCATGCGCCACTTGTATATCTGTTTTTATATTCGATTGTCATTGGTATGTTTACAGATAAGCTTATGTTAATAGGAATAAAAGGGATATTCTTAGGAATATTTTCGCATTTAGTTCTAGATAGCCTAACGATTGGAGGATTGCCATGGTTTTACCCGTTTAGTAAAAAGAGGTTTTCTATTTGTATGATAAAGACAAATAGTAAAATTGAGGATATATTATGTGGAATGCTTATATGTATTAATATAGTAATGCTACTTGACATGCTTCACATAACTTCAATATTTACATTCACTCATAGATAAAATATAAAAATATCCTAAAGATTTACTAATCAATCTTTAGGATATTTTTATAAGGTACATTATGTTTGAAAAAAGAAATAGCATGTTTTAAGCACTTAATAGCATATAATATAATTTTACTTCATAAAATTTAATTCGGATTTATCACTATTTTTAATTTCTCTTATAGCCAAGCTACAATAGATTAATGTAATAATGGAGAATATAAGGAAAAATTCTGGCATTATTATTCCAGCAACATGTATTAAGGCTTCAAGTAAAAGTGGTAAACTCATCGCATAAAAACTTAAAGTACAAGCTCTAGAGTATTTTAGTTTTACTCCCATAAATGAACCTATAGAAACAGCAAATGGACCAAATATTAAGAATCCTAAAATCAAATTAGTAATAAAGGAATTAATAGGATTAACAACAAAAAAAACTATTGGCGTAAGTATTTTAATTATGGAAAGATAGTATCCTGAATTTTCGTTATTAATATTTATACTTGAAAAATCAGAAAAGTTGATAGTTCCAACTGTTCTATAATCTTTTCTAAGATATATGTTATTAGAATCAAGAAACACAGCATCTTTGTAGGAATTTAGAATGCTTTTATCAGTTTTACCTTTAGTATCAATAATAAAAGTATAATAATTTGATTGATCAGTACTTACGCTGAGCGTTGAGTCATCAATACTAAAAGTTGAGGAACCATTTTCAAGGTTGTCCTGAATACTTATGGCATCAGAGTCAAGTGAATTTACTGTATTTATGTTTCCAATAAAACTTGATATTAAATAAAATAGAAAATCACCTTCATGTTTATTGTAAATAGTTTTATCTGAATCAACAGATAATACGCCATCATTAAATTCAAAATTTGGTGCATTATTTGAAAGATCATTTTGTACTACCGATATTTCGCTAGCAATCATATTTATTTCCTTAACATTAGTTATTACTGAAAATAGTAATGTAACAAGAAAAATATATAATATTGACTTTCTAAGCCCTTGTGCTAAGAATTCGCTGTATGCTTCAAAATTAAAGAAACTATAAGCGAATTTATCTTTAAATCCCATTATTTTTTTCAAAAAAAGACCTCCTAAAAGAAAAGTTAGATAAATTTAACTGATTCTTGATAATTATAACACATTGGATAAAAATACAATAGAAAGTTTGCATAATTAAATGAAATATGTTATCATTACCAATATCAAAAAAATTTATGAAAAATTAAATACGGACAGTTCATTAAGACCATCCTGTCATTAAAAAAAACTAGGCATTTTAATTTTGAATTATTTTAATTTAAGATTAATTTTGTTGCGCTAGTTTTAGATGTTACAAAATTAATCTTTTTTATATTTAAATGGAAAGTTAATTTATGGATAAGCCTTATAAAACTGATTTCGAAAATTTTATAGAAATTATGTGAGGAGAAAAATATGTTTAAAATAAAAAGTGAAGTACAATTTGATATGGCGCATTATTTAAGTGGGTATGAAGGAAAATGTTCTAACATTCATGGCCATAGATATAAATTAATTGCAAAACTAAAATCTGAAAAGTTACATCAAGATGGTCAGCTTAGGGGAATGGTAGATGATTTCGGAAATTTTAAAAACATATTAAAAGAGATTGCAGAAACTTTTGACCATAAATTAATTATTGAAAATAATGAAGATGGGAAAGCTTTGGTTAAGAATTTGGAAGAACTACAAAATAATTTCAACATTTATTTAGTTGACTATAGACCTACAGCAGAAGAAATGTCTAGAGATATTTTTAATAGATTAAAAGCTAAAGGATTGTCAGTGTGTGAAGTAGAATTATTTGAAACTCCTAATAATAGCTGCATTTATACAGAGGACTAATGGAGGGGAATTATGTTTAATATAATTGAAAAATTTTTATCAATAGATGGGGAAGGTCCTACTTCTGGTGAACTTGCAACATTTATAAGGTTTCAAGGTTGCAACTTAAGATGTTCTTGGTGCGACACGACTTATTCATGGGATAAAGAAAGTACTGTAGAAGTTCTAACAGCAGAAGAAATTTACAAGTATATAAAAGAAAATAAAGTTACTAATGTTACTTTAACAGGTGGAGAGCCACTTATTCAAAAAAATATACATGAATTACTAGGACTTTTGAACTCAGATGATAACTTAAAAGTTCATATAGAAACAAATGGTGCTGTTAACATAGGAACTTTTAAAAATAAATTTATAAATAATAATATCAGCTATATTGTAGACTTTAAACTTCCTAGCAGTAATATGATGGATAGAATGGATTTCGATAATTTAAGTATTGTAGAATCCAATGATGTTTATAAATTTGTGATAGGAAGTAAGGAAGATTTACAAATAGCATACGAAATAATATGTAGGCACAATTTAACATCAAAATGCTTTGTTTATTTGAGTCCAGTTTCGGGAAATATAGAAATGCAAGAAATTGTAGAATTTATGAAAGATAAAAATTTGAATAAAGTAAGATTGCAAGTACAATTACATAAAATTATCTGGGATAAAAATGCACGCGGAGTTTAATAATTGAGTGGTTATTATATATAATATAGACTAGCTTATAGTAAATTTTATTTTTACAAAAGGTTTAGAAATACAAGGAGGCTTAAGTTATGCCAAAGAGGATAGATACAAAAAAGATAGAGGAATGTATAAGAGAAATTATTGTTGCTTTAGGAGATGATCCTAATAGGGAAGGATTACTAGATACACCTAAAAGGGTATCAAAAATGTATGAAGAAGTTTTTCAAGGAATGACACTTTCAAACAGAGAAATAGCAGAAGCGTTTGGAACCACATTTGAGAATGAAGATTATGATTCAGAAACTCATAATAATATGGTTGTGGTTAAGGATATACCAATTCATAGTTATTGTGAACATCACTTAGCGCTTATGTATAATATGAAGGTTACAGTAGTATATATACCAAAAGATAAGATAATTGGTCTTAGTAAAATTTCAAGAATTGCAGATATGGTTGGGAGAAGACTTCAACTTCAAGAACGTATTGGAACAGATATAGCAGAAATAGTTTCTATGGTTACAAAAAGTAGTGATGTTGGTGTACTTATAACTGGAGAGCATGGATGTATGACTTCAAGAGGAATAAAAAAACCTGGAACATTGACTACAACAACTACTTTTACAGGAAAATTTCAAACCAATGATTTACTAAGACAAGAAGCTTTACTAATTATGAAATAAGTAACGAACGAAGAAGCAGTAGTGCTTTGGTATATTTCTATTTAATTAATTTATTTTAGGAGGTTTTGAATATGAGTAATAAAGCAGTAGTTGTATTTAGTGGAGGACAAGATTCTACTACATGTCTATTTTGGGCATTAAAGGAATTTGATGAGGTTATAGCAGTAACTTTTGATTATAATCAAAAACATAGAAAAGAAATAGAGTGTGCAACTAGTATAGCAAAGGAGTTAGGAATAGAGCATCATATATTAGATATGGGGCTTCTTAATCAATTGGCTCCTAATGCGCTTACAAGAAATGATATAGAAATAAAAGCCGGAGAAAATGGTTCTCTTCCATCAACATTTGTTGAAGGTCGTAATATGCTATTCTTAACGTTTGCAGGAGTATTAGCTAAAGTAAAAGGCGCAAAACATATAGTAACTGGAGTGTGTGAGACTGATTTTAGTGGATACCCTGATTGTAGGGATATATTCATAAAATCTCTTAATGTAACTTTAAATTTAGCAATGGATTATAATTTTGTAGTTCATACCCCATTAATGTGGATAGATAAAGCCGAGACATGGAAGATGGCAGATGATTTTGGTAAGTTAGACTATATAAGAGAAAAGACTCTTACTTGCTATAAAGGAATTGTTGGCGACGGTTGTGGAGAATGTCCTGCTTGTAATCTTAGAAAAAATGGTTTAGATAAGTATTTAGAAAGTAAGAAAAATTAAAATATAAAATGAATTTAAGGAGAAAGAACAATGAGTGAAAGTGGAAGAAAATCAAAAGAACTTGAGGGTATAACATTGCTCGGAAATCAAGGAACAAAATATGATTATGGATATACCCCTGAAGTATTAGAGGTTTTTGAAAATAAACACCCAGATAATGATTATTTTGTAAAATTTAATTGCCCTGAATTTACAAGTTTATGCCCAATTACAGGTCAGCCAGATTTTGCAACAATCTATATAAGTTATATACCAAACATAAAGATGGTAGAAAGTAAATCGCTGAAATTATATCTTTTTAGTTTTAGAAATCATGGAGATTTTCATGAAGATTGTATGAATATTATAATGAAAGACTTAATAAAACTTATGGATCCAAAATATATTGAAGTATGGGGAAAATTTACACCAAGAGGTGGTATAAGTATAGATCCTTATTGCAATTATGGAATGAAAGGAACTAAGTTTGAGGATATGGCTAATTATAGAATGATGAATCATGATATGTATCCTGAGAAAGTAGATAATAGATAATAACCTAATGTATTGTATAAATGATTTATATTAATTAGCAAAGCAATGACTGCAATACATTTTTATTAAGGAGCTGATATTTAAATTGAGTAAAGTAATTGTTATAGGTGCAGGGCCTGCAGGAATGATGGCTGCTATACAAGCAGCGAAGAAACATGATGTAATATTATTAGATGGTAATGAAAGAATTGGAAAAAAGCTTTTCATTACTGGAAAAGGTAGATGTAATGTTACAAATGCAAAAGATATATCTGAGTTTTTTGAGTATATTCCAGGTAATCCTCATTTTCTTTATAGTTCATTATATAGTTTCACCAATAATGATACAATGAATTTTTTTGAAAACGAAGGAATTAAATTAAAAATCGAAAGAGGAGACAGAGTTTTCCCAGAATCTGATAAGTCTTCAGATATAATAAGAGGATTATCAAACGCTTTAAGTAGAACTAATGTAAAAATAAGATTAAAGTCAAAGGTTACTAATATAGAATTTAAAAGTAATAGAATTATAGCAGTAGAAATTAATAATGAAGAACGATTATATGGAGATCATTTTATTTTTGCGACAGGTGGTGCATCATATCCGCTTACTGGTTCAAGAGGAGAAGGACAAAAATTCGCAAGTGTGCTTGGCCATAATGTTACTCAATTAATGCCAGCTCTTGTTCCGATAGAAGTTGTTGATTCCAAAACAAAAGAATTGATGGGGCTGTCATTAAAAAATGTGGAAGTTATAATTAAAGAAAATGACAAGAAAGTAGTTTATAAGAATTTTGGTGAAATGTTATTTACCCATTTTGGAGTTTCAGGGCCTCTTATATTAAGTGGAAGTAGATTTATAGAAAAAGGAAAAAGATATACTTTGCATATAGATTTAAAACCTGCATTAAATTTAGGAGAATTAGATAAACGTATCCAAAAGGATTTTAATAAATATTTAAATAAAGATTTCAAAAATTCTTTAGACGAGTTATTACCACAAAAATTAATTCCTGTAATTATAAATAACTCAGGAATATTCGAAAATAAAAAAGTAAATGAAATAACGAGAGAGGAAAGAAAGACTTTAGTAAAGGCTATTAAGGATTTGAGCTTTGATATTAAAGGATTAAGACCTATAGATGAAGCAATTGTAACTTCAGGAGGTGTAGATATAAAAGAAATTGATCCGTCTACCATGAAGTCTAAAATAATAGAAAATCTTTCGTTTGCAGGAGAAGTTATGGATGTAGATGCTTTTACAGGTGGTTATAATGTACAAATAGCTTTTTCTACAGGATTTATAGCAGGAAGTAATATTTGATATAAAAAATATTTCCTTGTTTGGAAAGGTAAAAAATTATATAATCTTAATGAAGGCATAAATTTATAGGATTTGGAAATGAGGAGAAAGTTTTGAAAATTTCAGTAGCAATAGATGGACCGGCTGGAGCAGGAAAAAGCACTATAGCAAAATTGGTTTCTAAGAGGTTTGATCTTATGTATATAAATACAGGAGCAATGTATAGAGCTGTGGCGCTAAAAGCACAAGAACAAAACTTGCAACCAGAAAATGTTCAAGAAATTTGTAATATAATAAAAACTATGGAAATGCATTTTGAAAATGATGATTTGATTTTAAATGGTGAAAATATACAGGATAAAATAACTACTCCAAACATAAGTAGTATTGTATCTGAATATGCTAGTATTTCGGAAGTAAGAGCTATTCTTGTAAAACTTCAAAGAGAAATGTCAAGCAAATTTAGTGTAATAATGGATGGAAGAGATATTGGAACTGTTGTTCTAAAAGATGCAAATTTTAAGTTTTTCTTAACAGCTAGTCCAGAACAAAGAGCAACCAGGCGATTTAAAGAATTGCAGGAAAGAAATATAGAGTGTTCTTATGATCAAATACTAAAAGATATAATAGATAGAGATTATAAGGATACTCATAGGGCTACAGATCCGCTGAAAAAAGCAGATGATGCAATTGAGATTGATTCTACTAATTTAGATATTAATGGTGTTGTTAATGTAATTGCAGAGTACATAGGAAAAGGAAAGTAACAAGGAGATAGTAATGAGTAAAGTTATTCTAGCAAAAAATTCAGGTTTTTGCTTTGGAGTTCAAAGAGCTGTAAATGAAGCTATACGGATTCAAAAAGAACATAATTCGAAAATCTATACTTTAGGTCCTTTAATACATAATAATGATGTAGTAAAATATTTAGAAGAAAATAATATATTTTCTATAGAATTTGAAGAAATAGATAAATTAAATAAAGGTGATACTATTGTTATAAGATCTCATGGTGTATCTGAAACAGTTTTAGATACACTTGAACAAAAGGAACTAAAAGTCATAAATGCGACTTGTCCTTTTGTTGCTAATATTCAAAAAAAAGTTAAGAAATATTCAAAAGAAGGATATCATATAGTAATATTAGGAGATAAAAATCATCCAGAAGTCATTGGAATTAATGGATGGTGTGATGATAAAGCAATTATCACTAAAGATGGTACTTTTGATGAAGAAAATATGCCGCATAAGGTATGCGTTGTATCTCAAACAACTGAAAAGATGAAGAATTGGGAAGAAACACTAAAAAACTTAAGTTATGCAAGAGAAATATTAGCTTTTAACACAATTTGTGCAGCTACTGATGTTAGACAAAGAAGTACGAATAAAATATCCAAAAAAACAGATGCTATGATAGTTATTGGCGGAAAAAATAGTTCGAATACTACTAAGTTATATCAAATTGCTAAAGAAAATTGTGAAAATACAATTCATATTGAAAACGCAAAAGATCTACCAATAAGTTTTATAAAAAATAATAATATAAACAAAATAGGAGTTACAGCTGGTGCATCAACACCAGATTGGATTATTAGGGAGGTACTAGATATTATGAACACAGAAAATAATAATTTTGAAGATCAATTATCATTAATGAACGAATTAGACAAAAGATTTGTTATTGGCGATGAGGTACAAGGAGAAATACTTTCAAAGACTAGAGATTCAGTTATAGTTTCACTTGTGGGATACAAGTCAGATGGAGTGATTCCATTTACAGAGTTATCTGCAAAAGAAGATCCACTAACATTTGCAGATAAACTTAATATAGGTGATACTATTAATGCAAAAGTTATAAAACTACAAAATAATGATGGGTATGTAGTATTATCAAGATTAGAATATGAAAGAGAAGAAGCTTTTAAAGAACTTGAAAAAATATATTCAGAAGGAACAACATTTGAAGTTAATGTTAAAGAAGCTAGAGAAAAAGGGATAGTAGCAGATTATAAGGGAGCTAGAATATTTATTCCAGCATCACAAATTGACATAAAGTTTACTAAAGATAAAAGTGAATATGTTGGGAAGAAATTAGAAGTTAAATTGATAGATTTTTCTCTAAAGAATCCTGTAAAATTAGTTGCTTCAAGAAGAGTTTTATTAGAAGAAAGCAAGAATTCTGAAGACGCAAAAGCTTGGGAGAGTTTTAATCTTGGGGATGTTATAAAAGGTGAAGTAAAACGATTTACAGACTTTGGAGCTTTTGTGGAAGTCAATGGTATAGATGGATTATTACATTTATCACAAATTTCTTGGAATCATATCAAAAAGGTAAGTGATGTATTAAAAGAAGGTCAAATTATTGATGTTAAGATCATTGGTCTTGATAAGGAAGCTAAAAAGCTATCTTTAAGCATTAAAGAACTTGTAGCTAAGCCTTGGGATAATGCTAAAGAAAAATATCCAGAAGGGTCTATTGTACTTGGTAAAGTAGTTAGATTAAATGATTTTGGTGCTTTTGTAGAATTGGAACCAGGAGTAGATGGGTTAGTTCATATATCAAAGATATCTCATAATAGAATAGAGCACCCTTCTGAAGTTTTAAAAATTGGTGAAGAAATTAAAGCTAAGATATTAAGTGTTGATGAAGAAAATAAAAGAATAAGCTTAAGTATAAAAGATGTATAAAACAAAAAAGTAGAAGGAATATTTTCTTCTACTTTTTTGTTTTTTTATGTAGAGTTAAAATAATTTTTATGAAATTATTTTAACTCTAGAAATAGGTAAGGTATACGTAGATTTTAATTATATGCATAAGGTAAAGAATTGAAGTATAATATTACTATGCGTAATGATTATTGGATATCTAAAGTTCGTAATATTTAAATTTTAATTGTTAGGAGGCTATATACTTATGAAACAAAATAAAGTTACTAAAGTAAAATCTTTAGTAGAGACTAAGTTTTTGAGTTTATATGAAGCAGAGTATGAAAATAAAGTTGGAAATATAAGAACGTGGACAATAGCATCCAGAAAAAATAATGAAACTATACAAAAACAATTTTTTGAAAATAAAGAAGATACGGCAGATGGTGCAATAATTGCAGCATACCATAAAGATGAAAATAAGATTGTTATAATAAGACAATTTAGAATACCACTTAATGATTATGTTTATGAATTACCGGCAGGTCTCATCGATCCAGGGGAAGATTCTATTAGTACAATAAAAAGAGAGCTAATGGAAGAGACAGGTCTTAGGTTAGTTGAAGTTATCAATAATAAGAGTCTTGATAAGGTGTATGTTTCTGCAGGAATGACAGATGAATCGTTAGCTATGGTTTATTGTACTTGTGAAGGCGAAATAAGTGATGAACACCTTGAAGACGATGAATGTATTGAGGCACTTCTAATATCTCAAGATGAAGCTAAAGAACTTATACAGAGTAAGGAGAAATTTGACATTAAATGTTTTTTGCTCCTTCAAAGTTTTGCTTTGTTAGGAAATAAAGTATTTCAATAATAAAAAACTGGTCTACACAAAAAAAGTGTAGACCAGTTTTTTATTATAAGTTTTTGTAGATAATAAATTTACGCTTAAAGCTCCAACTAACAGAGTCTTTAATTAAGTTTAGAGTGTAGAAAATTAATTGAAATATATGGGTTCATATATTTTCGTATTATTTAATTACTGAATTTAAACCGAAATATAATAAGAAAATAAATGATGTAAAATACATCAGAATGGATACTTCTTTTCCTTTTTTATAACACAGCTTGCAAATAGGATACAATATAAAGCCTAATGCTATACCATCAACGATGCTATATGTTAATGGAATTAATATTATTGTCATAAAACTAGGAAATAGTTCGCTTAAATCATTAAAGTTCAAATTCTTTAAGTTCTGACTCATTAAACAGCCTATTATAATTAAAATAGGAGCTAAAGCTACATCTGGTATGATAGAAATAAACGGTATAAAAAAAATTGATAGAAGAAATAGTATACCAGAAATTAATGAAACTAAACCTGTTCGTCCTCCAGCTGTTATTCCTGCAGTTCCTTCAACTGTTGATACAGAAGGGCTTGAACCAAAAAGTGCACATCCAATTGTAGATAATGATACTGCCACCATAGCGTTAGAGGTTTTGTCTGATTTTTTCAGTATTCCTGAAACCTGGCTATGAAGTATCCCAATATTCTCAAAAACCAGTACTAAAGTTAATGAAAATGTTCCAACCCAGAATTTCAGTGTATTTATTCCACTAAAATCTAATTTGAAAAGTATATTGCTATATTCATTAAAATTTGGCATAGTATAACTTATACCTTGTGTATCAACGATACCAAGCTTTATACAAAATATAGTTCCAATTATAATTGAAATTAAAAAGCTTCCCGGTATATTTTTAAGGAATAAAATTAATGTTAGAATCATTATTAATATAAAAGCTAGTACTTGAATACTTGTAATATCTCCAAGTTTTAACATAGTAGAAGAATCAGATACTATAATTTTAGATTTTTGAAATCCAACAAAAGTTATAAATAAACCAATTCCTACTGTAATAGCTTCTTTTAAATTTTGAGGAATAGCTTCAATAATAAACTTGGATAATGGAGTTGTTGCTATAAGTACAAATATTAATCCTGAGACAAAAACTGAAGCTAATGCTTGGCAATAATTTAAGCCTAGAGTATGAACTATTGTATATGTGAATAATGCATTAATTCCCATACCAGGCAGAATTATAAGTGGAGTATTACTTATTAAAGCAATTAACAAGCAACCTACAGCTGATGATATTGCTGTAGCGATGATTAGAGGCTCCATAGAAATGCCACCATCACTTAATATACTGGCATTGACGATAATGATGTAAACTGCAGCAACAAAAGAAGTCAGCGCTGCTATAGTTTCGCTTTTAATTGTAACATTGTTTTCTTTTAATTTAAAAAATCTTTCCATCCTTTCAACCTATCTTTCATAACTCCCTCACCCTCCCACGCTAAAATGCGCATATTAATTATAACATCATTATCATTTATGTCAACTTTTATATATAGCTTGAAATCTTATACAATTCATTTATACTCCATAGTATTGCATGAGAATAATAAAATAATGTTTAATCACAAATTTTGAAGAATATATTTATAATCGCTCCTTACGTATACACATTGTGATTTAAATAAGAAAAGAATAGTAAAACAACACTAAGAGTAGTAATATATTACTATACGTATTTTATAAAGGGGGCATACAAGTATGTATACAGAATTTGAACAAATAAACAAAGCAAGCATAATGATAAATTCATTATGTATTTTTAAGAATCTAAAAGATGACAGTGTTTTATTGAAATATAAGACGCTACTAAAGTACCTTAATAGTAAGGATATATCAGTGGAAGAGGGCATTGAATTATATACTGATTTTATTTATGAACTATTAAACAAAGCTGATGGAAAATCATTAAAAAAGTATATAATTGATATGATTTTTCTCGATAACAATCCGTTTAGTAAAATAATTGACGAACAAAATTCATGTGATAAACTTTTTAATCAAGTGCATTATGAGTTAAATGCCTTGCAGTACATATCTAGTATAGAATCTTCTGCGATTAAAGATGCTATAATTATTAAAGGAAACGTTAAAGAGTTTGAAATAGGTATAGTTAAGTCGCTTATGGATTTTGATTCTGACTTGGAATGTAATATCTCAAGCAAAGCTATTGATAAGTTAAAGGTAAATATATTAAATTGTGATAATTGGGGAGGTGCATTGGAGAGTATTGTAGAATTCTACAAGCAATATGGGACTGGCATATTTGGGGAGTATAGAGCGTTTGTATGGGAACACGAAGATGGAGCACCTTATCTTAGAGGTATTGAATCACCAGATCCAGTTAGGCTAGAAAACTTAGTAGGGTATGAATATCAAAAAGAGATTATAATAGATAATACAAAACAGTTTTTAAATGGATATCAAGCGAATAATATGCTACTATATGGATCAAGAGGAACTGGTAAATCTTCAACTGTAAAAGCTATTATAAATGAGTATTACGATGATGGCTTAAGGCTTATTGAAGTTGATAAAAATAAATTATGCGATTTTACGAAGATAATTAGGATACTTAAAAGTAAGAATTTAAAATTTATAATTTTTGTTGATGATTTAGTATTTGAAGAAGGAGAAGCTAGTTATTCAGCTTTAAAGACAATATTAGAAGGTGGAGTAGAGAATAGATCAAACAATATTCTAATTTATGCAACAACCAATCGAAAACACCTAGTAAAAGAAACATTTAGCGAAAGATCTGGTGATGATGTGCATGCTAATGACACAATTGAAGAAAAACTTTCTCTAGCAGATAGATTTGGTATGACTGTATCGTTCTATTCGCCTGATCAGAAAGAATTCTTAAAGATAATAGATGGAGTAGCAGAAGCAAGAGGGATTAAAGTTGAGAAGGAATATTTGCATGCAGAAGCATTGAAATGGGTAAGATGGTATAATGCTCGTTCGCCACGAACAGCAATTCAATTTATAAATTGGCTAGAGGGTACGTTAAAACAGTAACTTTATATTAAAAGTTTGTGATTTGTTTTGGAATATTCTGTAACTTTTTAGCTAATAAAGTGATAAGAGCTAGTAAAGAATTCTTTACTAGCTCTGTATTTTTTATAATAATTTAAGCATTAGTTGTTGTAGGGGGCGTATATACTCTTGTAGCAAGTTCGTCGTCTAACATATACAATGCTGCAGAGTTATTTTCGCATCTCCTAATCTTTTTGATTATAGTGTTAAATGTATTTTCTTCTTCAACTTGCTCGTTAATAAACCAATTAAGTAAACCGATTGTTGAATGCTCTTTTTCCTCAGTAGCTATATCTGCAATTTTATATAGCCTGCTAGTAACCATTTGCTCATGTTCATAACCTGCCTCAAAGACATTTAGGATATTGTCAAAATCAGAATGTGGTTTTTCAATTTGTTCTAAAGTTACAGTTCCATTTTTCTGAAATATGTAGTCATAGAACTTCATTGCATGAAATAATTCCTCCTGGGATTGAACTTTGAAAAAATTGGCAAACCCATTTAAATCAATAGATTCGCAGTAAGAAGCCATTGATAAATAAGTATAGGCTGAATAAATTTCAAAATTAACTTGCTCATTTAGTTTTGCGATCAGTTTTTCACTTAACATACTAATACCTCCCATAAATAAAAACATTATAATTAACATAATTTAAAAAGTTCAGAAAAACTATACCCTATAGTATAAAAGTTTAACTTTATATTCTGAAATTTTTAACTATATATTAATATATTACATCATATAACATAATTTATCAAATAATATTTATTATTATGTTACATAAGTATTATTGCAAAACTAATAATATAAATAAGAGAGGAGATGATATAATTGACATATAAAAAGAAGGAAAAATCGATACAAAAAACTGGAGATATGTCGCAATCTAAAGTTAAATCTTTTGTAGAGAGAGAAGAAACAACAAACAAGGTGGTATCTAGGGGGCGAGATATTACAATTAATCAAAAACATTAAAATTTAATCTATCTCAAAGTATTAAGTAAAAATTAATAGAAATTTAGTGGAATTCCATTCTACTAAATTTACTTACATATATTTTGAGATAGAAATTTTCCTATTATAAAGATTTATCTAGTTTTATATGATAGAATTAGATAAATATAGAAAGAATTAAGGAGGACAAGTTATAAAAATAAGTTATCATTATTTTATTAATATATAAATACATTGTTATTGTAAACTACTAAAAATATTTATTTGTAATACGGAAGGATAGATAAAATGTCGATAAACAGAAGTGCACCAGAAAATTTTTATTATGACAATGCGGAGAAAACTAATAAAAATTTTATTTATAAAAATCTTAAAAGAAGTAAATGCTATAACTGTAATTTTTCAAACTCGAATTTTGATTTTGCTAGCTTAAGAGGGGCTCATTTTAAGAAGTGTAATTTTTTTAGATGTAGTTTTAAAGGAGCAGAGTTTATAGGATCGAATTTAAAAGGATGCAAGTTTAGGGAAGCTAAATTTGAAGACACAGTATTTGAAGGAGCAAATTTAGATGGAGTAAATTTTGAAGATGCTAAATTCAAAAACACAATATTTGTAAACTGTGATGTGACTAAGGCTAAGAATATAAGTGAAGATAACAAGAACATCAGAATTTTTAATACAATGCCAGAAGTTGAAATAAGCGATGAATTAGAAAAGTTGATTTCAAATGTGATGGAAAATGAATTTATAAAAAAATCAAGGGTTTTTGATACTAAAGATGGAAAAATAAATACGTTATCTTTATTAATTCTAAAAGAAAAATTTGATGAATCAACACTTTTAGAAGGTCTACATTATATTAGATATGAGATTGATAGAGATTTTTATACATTAAGCTATGTTATTAGGCTTATAGAAAATATGTAAATGGTAGAAAAGGAGTATTTCGTTTTAAATGAAAGCTCCTTTTTTGAGTTCTTAAAAAAGAGTTAATAATAATAATAGATATGCAAAAATACTTTTTTATGAACCTATTATTTTGCAATTAATATATATTTATTGAATATCTATATAGTAATAAAAAATGATGATGTTATTATTTTTGAAGGAAGAATATAGATGGAAAAAAATTATTTAATTAAACTAAAATATAATAAATCTTCAAAAAAAGTAAATTCAAATAATTTCAAGATATATACTCCTGAAATGATAGAAAAGTATAAAGATTACCAAAGAAGATTATTAAAAATTAATGAGGATAAAGTCAAGGCGAAATTCCTACTATATAGAAAGATTTATAATTACTATTCTCAAGAAAGTTATCTAGATATTAGCATTGAAAGAATTTATATTAAATCGAAGTTAGACTCATATACCTTTGGAGGATGTGGAATAGGTGCATCAATTTTAGCAGGATTAACAGCAAGTGGCATTTTTTCTTATATAGATAATTATATAAAAAAACTTAGTCCGACTTTCTTGGGCATATATATTGTGTTGATTTTAGTATTTGGGCTCAAAATTCTTTCAAATGAAGACAGTAAGGTAGAAATGTATAATATGTTTTTAGAAGTATTAAATAATCTAGAATATGATAAAAATGAAAAATGAGGATAATTAAAATAAGGATAAAAGTCTACAATAGTGCACAATATATTCTTGTAGAAAGGAAGTGCTTATAATGAGTAATGAATCAAAATCAAAATCAAACAATCTTCAAAGCTTTTCTAGTACAGGTGGCACTAGTAATTCGAATTTATCTAGCAAAGAAGAACTTAGAGAACAAAAAAGTGCAGGGTGTAATCAATGGGATTCTGTACCACGTACTTATGACAAAGAAGAGTCTACACATAAACATGAAAAAACTGCTACTAATAATCAATGGACATCTACATCTAAGTAAGAATTTACTGTAATAAATACTACTTTAAATAAAGAGGGAGTGGATATTATGAGTGAAGAAAATAAAAAACGTGAGTCTGATAAAATGAATGATGGTTATTATGATTATCAAGGTGGATATATTTCTTATGACCCTGAAGTTTTAACAGAGCATTATACTGTAAAAGGATTTGAAGGTAAAATAAAAGATAAGCAATTATCAAATAGTAAATGGTGTTAATGAATAAAAATATAAATTAAGTATATATATTAATATAAAATACTTAAAGTTTCCTTCATATAGATTTGCTGTTACCTATATGAAGGAAACGATTTTTATGAATCATACTATTATCAATAAACTACGATATTATATTTTAAATTACTTAAACTTTTAAATTGAAAATATCCTAATATATATTTATTTATATATTATTCTATATATTAACACATTGTTTAAGTCTATCAAAAGTTGACTATAATTTTTGTAAGATTTATAATTTATTTATTAAAGGGGAAATGAGGAATTTTTATGGTTTTTTTAGAAAAATTATCTTTATTCAATATGAATCATTTCAGGAGATTATATAATAGGAGTGAAGATGCATATTCGTGCGATAAAAGCTTTTTTGAGATTTATGATGATGAATCTTTTGTAGTAAAATATATAATTCGTAAACAAATTAGACTTTTTAGAGTTAATAGTGAATATGTGGGATATATATGGTACGAATATCCTTCGTATAATGGTTTTAGTAATATATATTCTATATATTTGAAAGATGAATATATACATTTAATTAATTCTAAAATCTTATCATTTTTTAATGCTAGTGCCTTCAGATTCGATATGTTAGCAAACTCAAAGGCTTCTTTTATAATGAAAAAATTAAATTTTGATGTTAATTCTAATAACATTTTAATGAAGATAAGGACAAGCAATATTAAAAATAATTTTTGTGAAAATAGAATATTTTTTAAACACTTTAAAGAAGGACAAGATGAAGAATTAAGATGCAGAATTCAAAATTCGGTTTTTAATGAAAAAAATAGAGTTCCTTTAACGATTGATGATATATATAGGGAAGAAGAGGAAGACTATTATATAAAAGATTTTGGTGTTTTTATATGCAACAATAATGGACAAGTTGTCGGATATGGTCAAATTATTTTCAATAGAGGATTTTATACTATTGTTAATTTAGGAATATTAGAAGAATACAGAAAACATGGGTATGGAGAGTTATTGGTTAGATATCTTATAGATTTATGTTATAGAAATTCTATAAAAACTGTTTATATAAGAGTAGAAAGGAATAATTTAAAAGCCTTATCTTTGTACACTAAAATTGGATTTAGGGAATATCAATCTTTTATTAGCTGGTATAAAAAAATTAATTAATTAGCGTTAGGAGTTGTCTATGAGTATAACTCCTTTAATTATGCATAATTATAGTCTTTTATTTAGAATTATTATTTGTTATAATACTATAGAAATTGTAATTTATACGGAGGAACAATAATGAACTTTGATATAGAAAAACTAGATAGCCAAATGGCTAGTGATGAAAAAAAATTATTCTTTATACAAACTTATGGTTGTCAAATGAATGAAGAAGATTCAGAGAAACTTTCAGGTATGCTTAAAAGGATGGGGTATGAAAATACTGAGAATAGAGATGAAGCATCTATAATTATATTTAATACCTGCTGTGTTAGAGAAAATGCAGAAAATAAGGTTTTTGGAAATCTTGGCGCTTTAAAAAAGCAAAAGGAAAAGAATCCTGATTTAGTTATTGGAATATGTGGATGTATGATGCAGCAAAAAGGGATGGCTGACGATATATTAAAGAGATTTCCATATGTAAACATAATATTTGGAACTCATAACTCGTATAAGTTTCCTGAATATTTAAATAGAGTTAAAACAGAAGGTGTTCAAATTAAAGAGATTATTGATAAGGAAACTGAAATAGTAGAGGGGATACCTATAGATCGAAAAAGCGATATTAAGGGCTTTGTAACTATTATGTATGGATGTAATAACTTTTGTACATATTGTATAGTTCCTTATGTTAGAGGTAGAGAAAGAAGTAGAAAGCCAGAAGATATAGTAAATGAAATAAAAGATATGGTAACAAGAGGGTATAAGGAAGTAACTCTTTTAGGACAAAATGTTAATTCATATGGAAAAGGATTGGAAGAAAATATTACTTTTGCAGACCTTCTAAGAAAAGTTAATGAAATAGAGGGGATTGAAAGAATTAGATTTATGACTTCTCATCCAAAAGATTTAACTTTAGATGTTGTATATGCTATAAGAGATTGTGATAAAGTATGCGAGCAAATTCATTTACCAGTGCAAAGTGGTTCTGATAGAATTTTAAAAGAAATGAATAGACATTATACAAAGGAACAATACATCACGTTAGCAAAAAAGATAAGAGCTGAAATTCCAGATGTAACATTTTCTACTGATATAATCGTTGGTTTCCCTGGAGAAACTGAAGAAGATTTTAGTGAAACATTAGAGCTAGCTAAAGAAGTTCGATATGATGCTGCTTTCACATTTATTTATTCGAGAAGAAATCATACTCCGGCGGATAAAATGGAGAATCAGATACCAGATGAAATTAAACATGAACGTTTCAACAGATTAGTTGAGATAGTTAATACGGGCATAGCTAAAGGAAATAAGGATGCAGAAGGAAAGATATATGAAGTCTTAGTTGAAGGTTATAGCAAAAATGATGAATCAAAATTAACAGGTAGAACTAGGAATGGAAGACTAGTTAACTTTGAGGGAGGGGAAGACCTAATAGGAAAATTAGTTAATGTAAAAATAATTAAAGCTAATTCGTTCTCTTTAATTGGAGAAGTTGAAAAGTAAAAAATAAATTTATGATTTAAATAAAATGAATTTAAAATAGTCTGTATAGATTCTTAATAGGAGAGGCGTTATAACTTTCCCTAATGATCATACAGACTATTTTCTTTAGTTGGTTAAAATAAAAAAAAGAGTAGATACGAACGTTTGTTCTTAAACTATAAAAATAGCATTTTTGTTCAGCATACATATTATTGCTTTTATAATTTGAAAAAAATATAAATTATAGGTTAAAGAACTTCAATGTGGGGTTTATCAGATGATAAAAATAAAAAAATATTTCATGCTGTGATGATATCTTGTGGAATAAATGCCATTTTTATCGCCTGAGAACATTTGTTCTGTAAAATATAAGAATTAATTTGTTATTTTTTAAAATATATAGATAAACAGCTTAAGGATTAGATTTATTAGATGAATATATTTTCAAATTTACTAAGACTTTAAGTTTGTATATTCACAAGAAATCATAAATATATTTGTGGAGAAAACATTTGAAAATGAGCTTTTAAAGGTTCTTAGCTGTAGGTTGTTCCAGCTTAGCTTGTCAAACTGAAAGTTGGAACATGCTAAAGTGGCTACAACCTGCTGCTTAGAACCTTAAGCGATATTTTCATAGCTTTTCGGAACAAAATATTTATGATTTCGGTAAGTTATAACATAAATTTAGTTTTAGAGTTGGATATCTATATAGATAAGCCAATTATAAGTTAGATTTATACTATGAAATATATCTCAACTAGAAACTGGAACAAAAGTATGTTATTCATTTCGGCGAGTTATATGCATAAGTTCAGGTTTTAGTTGGGTTATCTATAAAGAACTTATATTTGATTTTGACAATTGTTTAATTAGTTTTGATTATATCTACAAATGAACATTCTATTGCTTTTTTTAGATCATTTGGATTCATTTCTATTTGAGAACCTATTTTTCCTCCACTAAATACAATTGTATCAAATAATAATGCGTTTTCTTGAATAAAAGTTTTAAATATTTTTTTCATACCGAGTGGGGAACAGCCACCTCTAATGTATCCTGTTACTTTGTTTATATCTTTAACATGAATCATTTCTATATTTTTTTCGCCTGCGATTTTGCTGGCTTTTTTCATATCTAATTCTTCAGCAACTGGAATAACAAAAACATAAAATTCTTTAGAATGACCTTGAGTTACTAAAGTTTTAAAAACTTGATTAACGTCTTTTTCTATTTTGTGTGCAACTGCAACACCATCTATCTTACCATCATTATTTTCGTAGCTGTGAGTTGTGTAATTTATTTTATTATTATCTAGAATTCTCATAGCATTAGTTTTTCCTTTTCCTTGAGCCATAATTTCAACATTCCTCCGTAAGTTTTAGTTTATATTCATTACTGATGATTAATGACATTGTTTATTTAAATTATATCATAAAAGCAGATATAGTTTTTTATTTTGAGATTATTTCTATACGTGAATTTTAGATACAAAAATTATCTGAATTTGATCAAAAACTGAGTTTGGTTATTATGAATTTGAACTTTTGTTAAATGTAGAAAATATAGTATTGAATAACGTTCGAATTTATTTTTTTATCAGAATCGAATGCTATTTAATGGAAATATAATTGTGAAAAGGTGGGAGAAAACAGTATATTGATAATTGTTATCAATATGTGGAAAAAAGAAAAAACTTGATAGTGTTTAAAGTTAATGTTTTTTTATATGAAAAATCATTTGTTTTTTTATTTCAAATAAGATTAAAAAAATATTACTTTAGAATTTATGATTGAAGTTATAAATTTTGATTTAGTTATAATAATTAACAGTATTTGAAGAACTGAATCATAAAAGCTTATTATAAAATATTGATTATAAATGGTTCTTAATAAGAAAGCACATGGATAATTTTGATATTCATTTAAATGCAAAGACTAAAATTATAATAAAATCAACTAAATTATTATAAAAATAGCTAATAATTATTTCGCTAAATATACATTTAGCGAAATAATTGCATAAATTTATGATATTTGATATAATATTTTTAACTTAGTATAAAATTACTTTATTAGAATAAATTTTATCAATGATAATTTAAATTATTAGTATTGTAACTTAATTAATAAGAAATTTATAAATGTTGCAGGTGAAAAAATGAAATACGATATTCAGGTTCTTAAGAATAATAATCTTCCAGAAAGTTTAGTCGATTTTTTAAATTATTTAGAAACGATTAAAAGCACATCTATAAACACAATTGATGGGTATAGAATAGATTTGACTATATTTTTTAGATTTATGATGATTTATAAAGGGAAAGTAAATTCTGACTCTGTTGAGTTTGAAGATATAGATATAAGCGTTATTGATGATGAGTTTTTAAGAGGTATAAAACTTAGAGATTTGTATGCGTTCCTTTCTTTCACAGAGAAATATAGAGATAACAGTTCATATGCTAGAGCTAGAAAAGTTGCTACTCTAAAGTCTTTTTTTAAGTTTCTTTTTGGGAAAGCTAAAGTGATCACAGAGAATCCGGCTTTAGAGTTGGAATCACCTAAAATAAATAAGCGTCATCCTGTATACCTTACTCTAAATCAAAGCATCCATCTATTAGAATCATTAAACAAAAATGACAAAAATTACTCCAGAGACTATTGTATTTTGATGTTCTTTCTGAATTGCGGAATGAGACTTTCGGAACTTTGCAGTATTCAAATTGATAAAATCAGAGATGATACTCTTACTATCATAGGTAAAGGAAATAAAGAAAGAACTGTTTATTTAAATGACGCATGCCTTAAAGCTTTAGCAAATTATTTAAATGTACGAGATGATTCTAAGGCTTTGCCGGATAATAAAAAGTTTTTATTTTTATCATCTAGAAATGGTCCTATAAATAAACGTACGGTTGAGATAATGATAAAAAAACATATAACGAATGCTGGGTTAACTGATGATAAATATACTCCACACAAGTTGAGGCATACTGCAGCAACTCTTATGTATAAGTACGGAAATGTAGATATAAGAAGCTTGCAAAGTATATTAGGTCATACAAATATTTCGACTACCCAAATTTACACTCATGTTGACGACGATTCGTTGAGAGATGCTGTAAAATCAAATCCTCTTTCAAAATTGTAATTTTATCATTAAAATTTATAATAAAAGGTTTCTACTACTCTCCTACTATGCTTTGGTGTTGCTTAAATTAAAAAATAAAAGGTTACTTTATTTTCTATCGTAACCTTTTTGTGCTTAATATAAATATTTTTAGTGTTGTGGTCTTAGTGTGTTTCCGTACATTTTTCCAAACTCGTCAACATATGCAGGTTCTTTTCCTTCATAAACGATAAGAGTATTTCCCTTTCTATAATAATAAGGGCTCGTATTGCTATTTGCATTATTGCTGCTAGCATTCATTCCGTTTGGTACGATTCTGTTGATAGCCCATTCTAGCTCTGTTGGAGAATTATACTCGTATATTCTAACTACATCTCCACCTAATAAATAATCAGTTTCATTTCCTTTGAAATAATCATTTTTGTTAGTGTTAGTTGATTCTTTGACATCATATCCGGCATTTGTGAAATCGTTTTTAAAATCGGCGGCTCTGTATGTTGTATCATTAGTAGTTAGACCTGTTCTATCCCTCGTAGTATCTGAAGTCGATCCGGCTACATTGTTTTGATTAGTATCCCCTACTGCATTATTTTGATTGGTATTCCCTCCTACAGTTCCATTTCCTGCTGCGCCTTGCATATTTCCGCTAGTTCCACCTTGCATGTTTCCGTCAGTACCATTTTGAGCATTATTAGCGCCAGTACCTGTTCCATCTACACTTCCACTTCTAATGCCATCGTTTGTTATGTCGTTTTGTCTAGTGACATCATTATTTGTTCTTGTTCTTGATATGTTGCCACACCCAAACAAAGATATTGAAACCAAAAGAATTGCTGTCAAATTCAACGCTAAAATAGATTTTCGCTTCATAATAATTCATCCTTTCTTGTGAAATCTTCTACGAAATTATTATGTGAAATAAAGCGAAAATCTATGCATTTCTTTAGTGTAGTCTACAAGCTTCTTTTATTCGATTGATTTTTTTAATCTTCTAACTCCAGGATATACTTCTTCTGTCATTTCATCGAGGATCAGATCATCATCTAAACTGATCTCATCTAAATATTCAATATGATCAAAAGCATCTTCGTAAGCGCCGTCTTCAAGATTAAAGTCATTTACGTCAATGTCATTTGATGTTTTTGCAAACTTATTATATATAGATTTTAAATCTAATTTATCTTCGTTAATTTCATGTAATTCATCTTCACTTAAGGATGCTTTTAAGTCATTTAAAAATTCTTCTTCTAGTAATTCGTTCTCTTCTTGTGTTTTCGCAATGTCTTCTATTTTAATGGCTTTTGTATCTATGCCGTTGATTTGCAAACACTTACCACAATTATCACATATTTTATTTTCATAGATATCGCAATAATCATCATCAGTATATTTATATGTCATTTAAAACACCTCATTTTTTTATTATGGAAACTTAATTATACCAAAAACAATAAATTAAATCAAATTTTTTATCGAAGATAGAATATCAAATAAAGAATAAAATAATTTAACGTAGATAAATTATTAAATGCAATCTAATTATTTAATCTAAATTATATCATTCCATTCTATATATTTACTAAGTATAACAACAGCCTTTTCTAGGTAAGTCTTTTCTACTTCAGTAAATCTTTCGAATTCTTCACTATCCAAGTCTAAAACTCCAATAAGATTTCCTTCTTTAATTATAGGAATGACTATTTCTGAATTTGAGGCAGCATCACACGCTATATGTCCCTCGAAATTATGTACATCTTTAACAAGTAAAGTTTCTTTTTCTAATGCAGCTTTTCCGCAAACCCCCTTCCCTATTTCGATTTTTGTACAAGCAGGCATTCCTTGGAACGGCCCTAATACAAGAGTATTATTTTTAACCAAATAGAATCCACACCAATTTATTCGATCTATAAGTGCATTAATTAATGCTGATGCATTACAA
Source organism: Clostridium sp. YIM B02569 (assembly GCF_022320765.1). Lineage (NCBI taxonomy): Bacteria > Bacillati > Bacillota > Clostridia > Eubacteriales > Clostridiaceae > Clostridium > Clostridium sp. YIM B02569. Next base: position 45,562 of record NZ_JAKJJX010000031.1, read on the forward strand.
AGCTTTGTTATTGAAGAATCTTCATCTCCTTGAATCAAACCTTCAAGCATTATAAGCATGTTGTCTAATTTGTTTTCTGTACTCATGCCTTCAAAAATTTTAATATCAAACATATCTACTACCGCCTCACTTTGAAACTATCGTCCCAAAAAAATAATTTTATAACCTTAACCTTAGTTATTCTACTATAAAATAATACTACCATTTTTAATTAATTGGAATACTTAGTTAATATATTGTATTCCAATTTAGTGTGTATCTAAACCAAATACATACTACCTATAAACACTTTAGAACACAAGTTTGCTATGTTATATAGTATATGTTATAATTATTAGAAGAATAGTGAGGTGTTTGTAATGTCAGACGAAAAAGATAAGCAATCAGAGATATATGAATTTTTAAAAAGTTATACAGAGAGCAAAGGTTATCCACCTTCAGTAAGAGAAATTTGCGAAGCAGTCTCTTTAAGGTCAACTTCAACTGTTCATGGACATTTAAAAAGATTAGAAAAAAAGGGAATGATTAAAAGAGATCCTTCTAAACCAAGGGCTTTAGAAATAGCAGAACTTTCAATGCCGAAGAAAGAAATGATTAACATTCCTATTATAGGCAAGATTACAGCAGGTTTACCAATACTTGCAACCGAAAACATAGAAGACACATTTACGCTTCCATTGGATTTTATAAAACATGATAGAGAATTATTTATGTTGCGTGTTTCTGGTGAAAGTATGGTTAATGCTGGTATTAGAGATAATGATTTAGCTATTATAGAAAGTGCACAAACAGCGATAAATGGTGATATAGTAGTAGCTTTAATAGAAGATAGCGCTACAATCAAAAGATTTTTTAAAGAAAAAGATCATATTAGACTTCAGCCAGAAAATGATGCTATGGATCCTATAATAGTAGATGATTGCATGATTTTAGGAAAACTTGTAGGTATATTCAGATCATTTTAAACAAATTACTTTGTTATTGATTTCGAAATTATATTATAAGATAGTAAATTAATAGACTATTAAATTTTATGATCTATAAAATTTAATAGTCTATTTTTAATTTTATGCCTACTTACATATTGGGAAGCTAGTGATAAATTAGTGATATTATTTATCGACTTCTAATACTTTGCTCAACCCAATAAGTATTCCAATTTTTCCATGATCAAAGTTTAATCCACCTTGAATATATGCTATATATGGCTCTCTAACTGGTCCATCTGCTGATAATTCGATTGTTGAACCTGAGATAAATGAGCCAGCAGCCATTACAATTTCACTATCATATCCTGGCATTGCCCATGGCTCACACACTGCAAATGCATCTATAGGAGATCCAGCTTGAATACCACTACAAAAATTAATCAATTTTTTAGCGTCGCCAAATTCAATTGCTTGAATTATATCAGTTCTTTTATCTGTTGACGAAGGAAATACCTTAAATCCTGCAATTTCCATTACACGGGCACAGAATATTGCTGTTTTTACAGCTTCTATTGCCACGTGAGGAGCGGAGAACAATCCTTGATATAAACTCCTCATAAGTCCGTATGTAGCGCCATATTCGCCTCCTACACCTGGTACAGTCATTCTATTAGCAGCTGCATCAACATACTGTCTCTTTCCTACGATGTATCCTCCACCTGGAGCAATACCTCCACCTATATTCTTCATAAGTGATCCAGCCATTATATCTGCACCATATTCTGTAGGTTCAACAGGTTCAATAAATTCTCCGTAACAATTATCCACAAATATAATTACATCTTCTCGTATTTCTCTTATATGCCTAATAACTTCAGCTATTTCAGAAACTAGAAAAGATTTTCTTGAAGCATAACCAGTGCTTCTTTGAATATGTATAAGTCTGATACTTGGATCATTTCTCAATGCTTCTTGAATTTTATCAAATTGAAATTTACCTTTAGTATCTAAATCTACTATATCGGTTTTAATTCCATATTGATCTAATGAACCAGCGTTTTTCTTCTCTGATAGTCCAAGAACGCCAAGCAAAGTATCATAAGGAAGTCCGGAAACACATAAAATCTTATCTCCAGGCCTAACATTACCAGCGATAGCGCATCCAATAGCGTGTGTACCACTAACAAAATGTGGACGGACAAGTCCGGCTTCAGTATTAAAGATATTAGCATATACTTTATCTAATGAGTCACGCCCTAAATCATCAAGTCCATAACCTGTAGTATTTGTAAAGTGAGAGTCGCTAATTTTTTCTAATTGAAATGCTTTCAGTACTTTAAGTTGATTAAATTCTCTAATTTCATCATATTCCTTAAATTGAGCTTCAGTATCAGATAAAGCCTGTCTATATATATCAAATGTCCTTTCGCTAATATTATAATTCTTAATTAAAAATTCTTCTGTCTTTTTTAACATATCTAAGTCTCATCCTCCAAAGTTTAGAAATACTCAAAAATAAATAGGCAAAAATGCCTATTTACTAAGTAGTTTCGTATTCGTTATCTGCAAATAAAATTGGTTTAGTTGGCGTTATAGTTGATATTGCATGCTTATATATAAGCATTTGCTTATTATCACAATCCAAAATAACAGTGAAATTATCAAAACCCTTTACAGTACCTTTTAACTGGAATCCATTTACTAAGTGTATTATTATTTGTATTTTATTTTTTCTCGCATTATTTAGAAATATATCTTGTAGGTTGTTTTGTTGCTTATTGACCAAAATATAACACCTCCATAAGTGATTTTATTACTAATATTATAACGCTAGTTCTTTATTATGTCATTAATAACTTTATCTAAAATTTCATCATCACTCATAATATCCTTATCTAAAAACATACATCTTTCATCACGTCTAAACCATGTAAGTTGCCTTTTAGCGTAATTTCGAGATCCTTGTTTTATCATATCTATTGCTTTATCTAGAGTTATTTTACCTTCTAGATAATATAATATTTCTTTGTATCCTATCCCCTGCATAGATTGAATATCTGAATTATATCCCATTTCTTTTAATCTTATGCATTCATTTAGCAAGCCCTTTTCCATCATTAAATCAACTCTTTTATTGATTCTATCATATAATTTTTCTCTATTCATAGTTAGTACGTAATAATATACATCATATTCACTATTGTAAAAATCCAATCCGACATTATATGAGCTAAAAGGCTTATTGGTAAGTTTAAAAACCTCTAACGCTCTGATAACTCTTTTCCTGTTGTTAGTATGAATTTCTTTGTAACTTATAGGGTCAACATCTTTAAGCATTTCATGTATATATTCATTACCCTTTTCTAATGCTAAAGTTTCTAGATATTCTCTATAACTTTCATCTTTTTCTGCTTCTGTAAAAGTCATGTTGCAAGTTAATGAATTAATGTATAAACCTGTTCCTCCTGATATTATTGGAAATTTTCCGTTACATATAATTTTTTCTAATGCTTCTTCACCAAGTTGCTTAAAATCTGCTACTGAAAAAGGAGTATCAGGTTCTATTGCATCAATTAAGTAATGCTTTATCCCGTTCATTTCATCTTTAGTTACCTTTGCAGAACCTATATCCATATATTTATAGATTTGCATAGAATCAGCTGAAATAATTTCTCCATTTAAATTTTTTGCTAATTTTATTGAAAGATCAGTTTTTCCTACTGCAGTAGGGCCACCAATAACTAATAATTTTTGCTTCATTATTTTATCCTTTCGTTAATAATTTTAAAGTTTATATTCATTTATAATAATACAAAAGCATTATATTATTCTTTTAAATTTTTTATCAATGTCTATACTTGTAAATTTTATTATTACAGGCCTCCCGTGTGGGCAGTGAAAAGGATCATCTATATATCTTAGATCTTCAATTAATTTAATCATCTCATTCATTTCTAATTTATCATTTCCTTTAATAGCTGCTTTACATGCTTTAGTTGCAATAGCATTATGTTTTACTTCACTTGTTTTTCCGTTTCCTAAATTTTTTAAATTATCAAGTATATCTAGGAACAAGTTTTTAGGATTAAGTCGTCCTAAGAAGTACGGAACTTCTTTTAAAGATAATGAACTTCCACCAAACTCTTCTAATAAAAAACCAGCTTCTCTAAATATGTCTTTATTCTCTTCAAAATAAGAATAATCATCAATACTCAAGTCAATTATACTTGGAACAATAAGAGGTTGAATTATAATAGTACCTTCTTCAATTTCTTTAAGATATTTTTCAAATAATATTTTTTCATGAGCAGCATGCTGATCAATCATGTATAAGGTACCGTCATACTCTCCTAATATATAAGTTTTATTATATTGACCTATTATAGTAATTGGTGGAAACTTAGCAATAGGATTTGGCTTAATATTTTCGTATTTGTTTTCTGTAATTACGTTTTCTATAGGTTCAGAATTAGATTTTATTTCATCTTCTGCATTGTCACTATAATCATCAACCAAATTTTCTATATATGAATTAGGCTTAAGATCTACAGGAATACTTATAGGCTCTTCATTTTCCTTGTTATAATCAGTGCTTTCCTCAACTATTGTTTTATTAATATTATTCAAGCTTGGATCATATACACTTTTAAGGCTACTCTCGTTATTAGCCTTGAGGTCTTTTCCTTGAGACATTAAAGTCTTTGCTGCAGAACTTGCAAATTTAACCTTTTCTTCTTCTTCTTTTATTTTAAAAGTAATCTCCTCAAATGTTGGGAGCGGTTCTTTTTTTGTATTTTCTTCTTCTTTTATCGCAAAAGTATCAAAAACTTCATTTTTTAATGCAGTATGAACTGCTCCAAAAATCTTTTTGAATATCATTCTTTCATCATTAAATTTTATTTCAGCCTTTGTTGGATGAATATTAACATCTACATATTCGGGATATACTTCTATAAATAATATAAAGAACGGAAATTTATTTACTGTTGAAAATGACTTAAATGCTTGCTCTACAGCTATTGCTAACGCCCTATTTTTTATGTATCTTCTATTTACGAAAATACTTTGATTATTTCTTGATCCTCTAGCTATTTCCTCAGTTCCTACATAACCATAAACAGTTATTAAATCGGAACTATCACTAAAGTAAAGTATATTATCTGTTATAGACTTACCATATATAGTTCTTATTACATCCTTAAGATCTCCATTACCAAAAGTATGTAATACTTTTTTATGATTGTTATACAATTTAAAACTTATTTTAGGATTTGCAAGTGATAATCTTGTTACTATATCATTTATTAATGAACTCTCTTTTGATACAGATTTTAAGAACTTCTTCCTAGCAGGAACATTAAAGAATAGATCTTGCACTTCTAGTATAGTACCTTTATTTATTCCACACTCTGTTACTCCTGATGCTTTACCGCCCTCAATAGATATTTCATATCCAAAAGCTTCTTCATCCTGCTTAGACTTTAAATTAACTTTACCTACAGATGCTATAGATGGCAGTGCTTCGCCTCTGAATCCAAGAGTATGTATATTATAAATATCTTCTGACTCTTGTATCTTGCTTGTAGCATGCGGAAGAAATGCTTTCGCTATATCATCTTTATAGATTCCGTCTCCATCATCTATTATTCTAATAAGAGAAATTCCACCTTCTTCTATTTCAATGATTATGTTTTTAGAATTTGCATCAATTGAATTTTCAATCAGCTCTTTGACTACTGACGCTGGTCTTTCTACAACTTCTCCTGCTGCAATTTTATTTGCTGTGTCTTCATTTAATATATTTATTCTCTTCAAGATGTCCTTTCCTCCTTTCAATGCTTATGGGCGTAAAATGCAAATGATAAAATCACTTCCAAATAAGCCTTCCTAATGAACACATGAACTTATTTCTAATACATTGTTATTATTACATACTTGTTTAATATATTCAATAATATTGAAATACTGGCATTGGAATGATCTGTAATTCGAATATATCTTTTTGACTATGATTTTTATTGTATACTCTAAATGATTTTAGTATTTCTATTAATATTTCCATTAGAACAATATTATATTTAATTTACATATAAGTAACAATCTAAATACAAAATATATTTACAATAAATAATATTTGCCGATAATATGGTTAAGCTAATATTAGAAATTAAATATTTTCTATAAGGAGGCTTTAATATGAATGATAAAGATTTTTATAATTCAACTAAAAGTGTATCTGATCCAGCATCACAAAATTATAATAAGGTAGTAAAAGAAAAAGCACATCAAGAAAGTCCATTTGGGGAAGCTGAGCCTTCTTCTCATACTGAATTTAAAAAGAAAAGACACTAAAATCATAAATCCACGACAAAAATTAAATTATGTCGTGGATTTATGAACTTTAAATTAAATTATCATTTTTCAATAGATTATATAATGTAGGATTAAAATTAAATTGACCAATTAAATTTTCAACTTCTAATAAAGCTTTTTCTTTTTTATCCTTAGATATATTAGACTTAGAGGCTCTAATCAATATATTTTTAGGAGAATGTGCAATATCAATAAATTCTAAAAGTTGTGTTTTGTATCCTATGCATTCTAAAAGGTTTGCTCTAACAGAATCAGTCATAAGTGCTGCAATTCTTTCTTGAACTATTCCATACTTTGTTAATATAGACAGTGAATCTGTTTTCATCTGGGCGTTAAATTCATGCTGACAACAAGGGACAGAGAATATTAATTTAGCATTCCATTTTATAGCATTATATAATGCGTAATCAGTAGCAGTATCGCATGCATGTAATGTTATTACCATATCAACTTTATTATTATATTTAAATCCATTTATATCTCCAAGCTCAAAGTGTAAATTTTCATAGTTATAACTTTGGGCTATATCATTACATTTTTTTATAACATCGGCTTTAAGATCTAATCCGATCATCTTTACTTTAATATTCTTTATTTCTACAAGGTAATAATACAATACAAAAGTTAAGTAAGATTTTCCACAACCAAAATCTAAAACAGTAAGTTCTTTATAATCATTTTTCTTGATTTCATCATCAATAATTTCAACAAAACGATTAATTTGCTTGTATTTATCATACTTTGAGTTCACTACTTTTCCTTCTTTAGTAAATACACCTAAATCTATTAAGGGCTCAATAATCATACCCTCTTTTAATATATAATTTTTTTCCTTGTTATGAGCTTTATTAAGTGTTTTTTGATTATCACTTTTTTTCTTACTTAATAGAACCTTGCCCTTTTTTGATATTTTTACCTCAAAGCTAGCCGAATTTGACCATGCAGAAATTTGCTTATAATTCGGCTCCACATACTCAATAATTCTTTCTTCCAAAATATCTGTATCAATGTTTTCATGGAACACCTGCTTATCAGTATATTTTTCTATTTGATAGTACGTTCTTTTATCATTTTCTTTGAGATATATAACTATTTTATTATATTCAAAATTTTTATTTGTTTTATTGCTAATAACTAGCTTTATAACATTGTCTTCTATTATTTCTTTAATCGCTTTTTTTAACTCTTCCATACTTCAACTCACCTTATATTCAATAATCTTGTTTACTAACAGTATTAATATATTAGTTTTAAACCTATTTTTATATTTTATATTAATTTCATCTACAATACTATGATTATTTATAGATAATTTCAATATTAGGAATTTATTATTTACGATGTTTCTTCAGTTATATTATACCTTTTCTTAATAATTCCTTGAATGTAGCCCATTCCACAAATTTTCCACCCATACTTTCCAAATGTTTTGTATGCATCTGGCAATCTATAAATATGAAATTTTCGTTTTTAAGTTTTTCTGCAAGCTTTATTAATGCTATTTTAGATGCATTACTTACCTTAGAAAACATACTCTCTCCGAAGAAGCATTTTCCTATTTTGACGCCATATAAGCCACCTACTAATTCATTATTAAGGTATGTCTCCACGCTCATTGCATAACCTTTATTAAATAAATTCATATATGCTTTTTTCATATCATTATTAATCCAAGTTCCCTCATTATTATCTTCCCTAATATCCTTGCAGTTACTAATTACACCATAAAAATCTTTGTTGAAAGTTACATGAAACCTCTCTTTTTTTATAATTTTCTTCATTGATTTAGAAATTTTAACTTCATCTGGTATTAATATAAATCTTGGCTTGGGACACCACCAAAGAATCGGCTCACCTTCGTTATACCATGGAAATATACCATTACAATAAGCTAATATCAATCTTTCTAATGATAAATCTCCTCCGATTGCCAAAAGTCCATCTTTTTCTGAAAGCTCAGGATTAGGAAATAATATCTCATTTGTTAGTCTAAATATAGGCATTATATTCACTTCCTTGTATTTTAATTCTTCTTTTAAATTATTCTATCATATTCTAATACTTAAATAATTCTTTGCAAAAAAATAAGCTTGTAAAAGCTTATTTTTGTTAAAAATGCAAAATACTTTATGATTATAACATTTTATAAAAATCTAACATTGATTCCTTTACCAAGAAGTTGGACGCACTATTGACTTTGGTAAGATTGTATTAGAATCTCCTTTAGCTGAATTAATCTGAGATTGCGTAATGAATAAGCTATCTTTAAGATTAGCACCTCTAATATCTGCATCACGTAAGTCAGCTCCAATAAGATCCGCATAACTCAAATCATTTCCTCTAAGATCTGCTGCTATGAGAAATGCCCCTCTTAGGTCCGCACCTTTAAGATTAATCTTTTTAAGATCTGCACCAATGCAATCCAATCTGCCAGCAATTGTTTTTTTACGTTTTAAGTTAGTTTTACTGTTACCAAGCGCTTTGGCCCTAACAAATTCGCTTGTTTGCCTGAGTAGCGCATTAACATTATCTCTATGCACCTCTATATCTAAAGTCATAAGGAGGTCGGGTGCTGATTTAGTAATATCTTCTGTTTCAGTTATTAGATCATTTATTTTATTTTTTATCTTTTCATTAGTTTGAATTGATAAAGTTTGTTTTAGATACCACAACATTTCATGAAGCTGCCTCATAATCAAAAAGACTTCATACATTTTATCGGATAATTCGGGATTTTCTCTCCAATTATGTCCAGCATATGTAATTTGAGCAACCTTTTGTCCAGCACCAAAACAGTCGTAAGTTGTACAACCTTTAAGTCCTTTTTTTCTCAAATCTTTATGAATAGAGCAACCAAAATCTGATTGCAAATTTAAGCAAGGCTTTCCAGCGCTTTTATTGTTTGGAAATCCGTCTGAAGCCGAAAAATATAATGCAACACAACAAAAACCAAAGCATTCTTGGCAATTAATTTTTAGATCTTCAAATAATTCTTCTTCAAATGTATTTTCGTTTATATATGTCAAAGTAACTCACCCCGTAATAGTATATATAACACAGTTGTAACTTATAGCAAGTAATTTAGCATTAAAATATTATATTATTTATTTAAAAACTTATGTTCCAACTGCATTTAGAATTATTTTAACATAATTGGAACTATTAAACTACTTTAATAGGATTAGAAAGTTTTTATTTTAATTTTTTAGCTTCAGCAACTAACCTATATAGAGTGTTCATGGCTTCCATAGGATTTAAACTTAATATATCCACTTCGCTAACTTCTTTTAGAAATGCCTCTTTTTCTATAAAAGTAAAATCTAATTGCATATTGTTAGAAGAATCCTTATTCTTATGTTTTTTAGATGAATTTTCAGTCTTTTCATCAATTCTATGATCAGCTTTATTACTTTCTGTTTTATCAAAAGGGTCTTTTGCTTCAACTTTTTCTATATATTCACTCTTACTTTCACAGGCTTTTTCAGTAATAGTAACTACATTGTTGCCTCCATTTATATCTACAGCAACCTCATTTTCTATGATTTCAGTGTTTGTTACTTTGTGTATATCAAAATTATTTTCGCCTTCAAGGCCTAGAAGAATTTCTTTTGCTCTATTAATGACATCATCAGGAAGACCAGCAAGTTTTGCAACTTCTATACCATAAGACTCATCCGCACCACCTTCGACTATCTTTCTTAAGAAGATTACGCTATCTTTCATTTTCTTAACAGCTACAGAGTAATTCTTAACACCAGGCAAAACTCCTTCAAGTTTTACTAATTCATGATAGTGTGTTGCAAATAAAGTTTTACATCTTAAATTTTCGTTACCAGTTATGTATTCAATGACAGACCAAGCTATCGAAAGTCCATCATAAGTTGATGTTCCACGCCCTACTTCATCTAATAATACTAGACTTTTAGAAGTTGCATTCTTAAGTATATTTGATACTTCCCACATTTCAACCATAAATGTGGATTTACCACCAGCTAAATCATCAGAAGCTCCAATTCTAGTGAATATCTTATCACAAATTGAAATATTAGCGCTAGAAGCAGGTACGAAAGATCCTATTTGGGCCATTAACGTAATAAGGGCAACCTGTCTCATGTATGTTGACTTACCTGCCATGTTAGGTCCAGTTATTAATAGTAATTCCTTATCACTTTGATTCAAGGTAGTATTGTTGGAAACAAATTCACCTCTTCCAATTACCTTTTCAACAACTGGGTGCCTGCCATCTACTATTTCGATAATTCCATCCTCGTTGATTTCAGGTTTTACATAATCATTTTCAAGAGCGATTAATGCCAAGGTAGAAATACCATCTAGATTAGAAATTATTCTAGCACTTTTTTTTAGTCTTGCAATTTCCTTCTCAATGGAATCTCTTATATCAGTGAATAAAGAATATTCTAAGTTTATAAGCTTCTCTTCTGCGCCAAGAATTTTATCTTCCATAATTTTAAGTTCTTCTGTTATATATCTCTCAGCGTTTGCAAGAGTTTGTTTTCTTACATACCTACCTTCTGGAATAGAATTATAATTTGATTTTGAAATTTCTATGTAATATCCAAATACTTTGTTATAACCTACCTTTAAAGATTTGATCCCGGTAAATTCTCTTTCACGATTTTCCAGAGCTGCAATCCATTCCTTACCATGAAGCTTTGACTGTCTTAATTCATCAACTTCTGAATTATAACCATCTTTAATTATATTTCCTTCTTTTATACTTAAAGAGGGCTCTTCTTTAATGGAAGATTCAAGTAATTCTCTTATGTCTGATAGCTCATCTAAATCTTCATAATATTCCTTTAGCAGTTCTGAATTAGCACTTCCTAAAAGTTCTTTTATAGATGGTAATTTGTCTAATGAAGCTTTAAGAGATAACATATCTTTTGCATTCACATTTTTATTTGAAATTTTACCGACAATTCTTTCTATATCATAAATATCTTTTAAAGAACTTCTTAAATCCTCATTAAAACTAATTGAACTAAATGCTTCGCTAACACCACTTAGTCTTTTTTCTATTTCAGATTTAATAATTAACGGTTCTTCAATCCATTTTCTAATTGTTCTACCACCCATAGATGTAGCACTCTTATCAAGAACCCATAAAAGAGACCCTTTTTTGCTTTTTTCTCTTATACTTTCAGTAAGTTCTAAATTCCTTCTTGAATTTCCGTCGATCGTCATGTAATTAATTATTTCATATTGTTCTAGCAAATTTATATTAGTTAAACTCATTTTTTGAGTTTCATATATGTATTTAAGTAGTACTCTACTTGAAATTTCTCTTTCATTTACTAATCCAGAAACCTCTAAATCCGAAAATTGATCTATAATTTCTTCTTTTGATACGATAAATTCATTAAAGTCTTTCTCTGTAATAAGTGCAGTAGTTATACCCTTTATATCATCTATTAAAGATTGGCTAATGTTTTTATCTACTAAAATTTCTTTAGGTGCAACCTTTGAAATCTCATCTAGTAAGGTTATCTTAATATTATCAAAGGAAGTTGTTTTAAATTCGCCAGTACTTATATCCGAAACTGCTAAACCTATTTTTTCATCACTTTCATATATGGTCATTAAATATGTATTATCATTTTCTAGAGAACTATTAGCATCTATGAATGTTCCTGGTGTAATTATTTTTACAACACCTCTTTTTACAATTCCTTTTGCTTCCTTTGGATCTTCAAGCTGTTCACATATTGCTACCTTATACCCCTTATTAACAAGCCTTGGTATATATGCTGCAGCTGCATGATGTGGTATTCCACACATAGGAGCCCTTTCCTCAAGACCACAATTTTTCCCTGTAAGAACTAACTCAAGTTCTCGAGATACAGTTATTGCATCATCAAAGAACATTTCGTAAAAATCACCTAATCTATAAAATAGAATACAATCACTGTATTCCTCCTTCGTTTTCATATATTCAACCATCATTGGCGTTAAAGCCATAATTAATTTCCTCCTTTTTATGTAGCTAGGTTACACTATTTATCGACCTAGATTTATATATATTTAATTTAAGGTAATATTTATATAAATTTCATTATACATCTAAAAATCCCTAGAACAATTATAACAATTATCTTAGAGATTTTCATTAATATTTTATTTAAGTGAAAATAGATATAAATATTTATCTTAAAAATATTTCTCTAATTTTAGTTTTTCTTAAAATTGTAATTATTAATGCAGACAATAATAAAGAACAGATAAACCTAAGAAGTGTATTTGCAAAAAGTACTGGTATAAACATTGCAAGCCATATCATAACTATTTGATGAGAACAATATATTCCTAAGCTATATTCCCTACAGGCTTTAGAAACCTTAGTAGAAATATTTTTTGTGGAATTAATTGCCCAAATTAAGATTAAAGGGGCTGCAATTATTGATGATAGATACATATTAGCGTCCTTAGCAATTCCAGTTTTATTTAACACAAAGGTTTCAATTAAAAGTAATATAATTGAAAGTATACTTAGTAATCCTGACTTTTGTATCTTTTCATTTAATTTATATTTGCTAACGATTCCACCTAAAGATACAAAAAGAATTGATTCAGTAATGCCTATTTGTGGAAGCATAAATATTGAAGTATATCCGTTGATTAATGGATTTATCATAGTTTTTTCAAACAACCCATAATAGGTATCTCCAGTTGTCCCAAATAGATATAATACAAATCCAATTATAAACAAGAAAAACAGCTTGTCTCTTTTTAATAATGGGGAAATTATAAAGATAGTAATAATTAGCGAAGATATATACCAAAGGCTTCCTGTAACCCCTGCAAATAATAATCTCTCAATAATTAAAATAGGTGGTGCACTTAAACTGCTTAAGACAAGAGGAAATAACGCTATAATCTCAATAAGCACCCATAAAAAGTAGATACGTAATAAATGCTTAATAGTTGATTTAGGCTCTTTTTCGGAACCAATTCTATTATATAAAAAATAACCCGAAACCATAAAGAAAAATGGCACAGCGAGTCTAGCAATACCCATACTAGTAGCAATCCATAAGTCATCATTTACGGATTTAAAAGCCATTGTATGAACTGATACAACTGCAATTGCAAAAACTAAGCGTAATACATCAACCATTCCATAATGAATATCATTTTTTGTTTCCATAACTTAATATTCTCCTTTAAATTATTAATATTTGTATTAGACATATCTTTACTGTTCAACAGATTTTAAATCATCTATTAATCTATTTATTAATTCAGGAGGTAAATTTCGTTTACTACGAAATGTGTCTATATAAAAAAGAAGTTCATTTGTAGTATTTATTATCTGCCGGATTTTATTATTTCTGCTTTTCTTTATTAATACTTTTCCGCCATCTTTTATTGCATTTAAAGCATTTGTAAATACGTCTTTAACATATTTATATTTTTCTTCAATTTCCTTTAACTTCATATCATATTGTAATCCCCTGAGGTAAGCTAATTGGGCATAAGCAAAATTTATTTTCGTAGTAAGATAAACTGTTTCAAAATCATCATATATTACATATGCATTCTCTTCATTTCTTATTGAACCAAATACCCTCTCCATTGCAGAATAGGTAGTTATCCATACATCACCAGCTTGTTTTACCTCATTTGTTTGAAATTTACCTCTCTCAATAGCTTTTCTAATAGTTGAACCATCTGACAATCCCCATTTCTTTGCTGCCTCAGATAGTGTCATAACAAATGCTAAACCTTTAGAACTCATATCTTCGTTTACGCTATATAAGGCCTTTATATCTGATTTTTCTAATTGACCATTAAAGAATTTGATTTCATTACCATATTGGTCATACTGAGTTGATAGAACTAATATATTTTGTTTTTTGTACAGTAAATCATAAATATCATCAATTTCTGTGATTGGCTTCTTAAGCTCATTATCTTCTGTATTGTATACTAAAGCAGGATAAAGTCTTCTGTTTTCAGATGTTATTATAGAAATATTCATATGTATCCACTCCATTACTTTTGACACTATCTAGTGACAACTTCATTATATTCTTATAATATATATATATCAATTTGCATATTAACTTAATAATAGCTTAATATCATTATATATGCGGTTTGCTAATTAGTTTTCATTATTTGGTGATTATTAGCTTTAATTATCTCCTTATATCGTGAAAATTATCTATTATGTCTACTAATAAATAATGTATTATTTATTAGGTGACTTTTTATGGTATTATTAAATCTATATCTCCTTATAATTTAATTTCTTTTTTATTCTCTTTAGAAACCATAACTTTCTGAATTGATCTTTTCTCTAACTTAATCCATAGAGTTAACTTGAATTGAATATAAATTCATAGAGAATAAAAAAGCATCAAATTCAATTCTTATTGTGTTGAATTTGATGCTTCATTTGTTTTTTTATATATTGTTATTTAAAAAGGATTTAACTAGCTAATTTAAGTTAATATCGTACTTATTTTAGTATAAGATATTATCTAACTAAATTTATTACTGTTGCTTTAGGTCTAGACATAGATTCAATTGAATATCTTATTCCTTGAGTTCCTATTCCAGAAGCTTTAACTCCTAGGAATGGGAAATGGTCTGGACCTCTCTCTGTTTTATTATTTACTTGTACTGTACCTACCTCTAATCTGTCAGCTACATAAAATGCATCATCAATATTTTCTGTAAATACTGCACTTTGAAGTCCGTATTCTGATTTATTCGCTATCTCAATAGCTTCATCTTTATCTTTTACTCTTATTATTGGAAGAACTGGTCCAAAAGGCTCTTCCCATGCAAGCCTCATATCAGTAGTAACATTATCAAAAAGTGTTGGGTATATTAAATTACCTTCTCTATTTCCACCAACAATTAGATCTGCACCTTTATCTTTAGCATCATCTATTAATTCCATAACATAATCAGCTGCTTTAGTACTAATTAATGGTACAATATCTACATCTTTGTCTAATGGATTTCCGACCACAAGTTTATTCATTTTCTCTTTAACTTTAGAAATTAATTCATCAGCAACTTTTTCTAATACTAAAATTCTTTTTACTGCAGTACATCTTTGGCCAGAGTATGAGTAACCACCTGCTACAATATTATTGGCTGCAAGCTCTAAGTCCGCATCTTCTAAAACTATAGCGGCATCTTTTCCACCTAACTCCATTAAAAGTGGTACCATGCTAGTTAGTTTTGAAATTCTAACACCAACGTCTGTACTTCCAGTGAAATTAATAAAGTTTACGCCTTTATGAGTAACTGCGTAATCTCCTATTTCGCTTCCTCTACCTGTGATTGTATTTAATACCCCATTTGGTACTCCTGCTTCTTGAAAAACTTTTGCTAAGTATAAACCACATAGGCTACCTTGAGTAGCAGGCTTTAATACTAATGAGTTTCCTACAATTATTGCAGGCGCTATCTTTGATGCTGATAGGTTTATTGGGTAATTAAATGGAGATATTGCAAGAACTACTCCTAATGGCTCTCTATTTACAACTGAGATTTTATTTCTTTTAAATCCAGGGAAAGTATCGCCTGGTATACTTTCACCAGACATATTCTTAGCTGTATCAGCAGTGAATCTTATAAAATCTGCTGTTCTATGAATTTCAGACTTTGAGCTCTTTCTGTCTTTACCAATTTCTCTGACCATAATATCAACAATTTCATCAGTTCTTTCAACTAAAATATCAGCAGCTTTATATAAAATCTCGGCTCTTTCACTCATTGGAACTTTACTCCATTTTTTTTGGCCCTCTTTTGCAATGCTTAGTACATTATCAACATCTTCCTTTGTCATAGCAGGAACTGTGCCAATTAATGAATTATCAAGTGGCGAATAGATTTCAATTACTTTGTTATCTTTACTACCAACCCATTCACCATTTATTAAATTTTTAAAGTTATTATTTTCGCATTTTATACAATTAAACATTCCTTCACCTCTTTAATACAATTTACTAATTAATATTAATTATCATTTAATAATATAATATACTAATTCTTATATTATATCCAGATAAATTAATAAAATTTAATAATTAATATATTTTTCTTATTGAAAATACAGCTTAGTGTTATAAAGTATGGAATATAAAAAATTACTTCTTATGAATTTTATGAAAAATTTAAGATTAAAATTCATATTAATTAAAACTTTAAGAATATCTAATGCCTTTTGGTATAAAGCCTATAGAAAATAGTTATTTTAACCTGTTATCTTTAGTAAAAAATGTTCTATATCCAAGGGTTACAAACAAGACAGTGGACACAGCGGTACTGCCTAATATAGCAAGCATTATGCCAATTTGATATTTTATTGCAGTGATAGGAAATGTTCCAGAAAGAATCTGTCCTGTCATCATTCCTGGTAGCGATACAATTCCCATAGTTAGCATGTTATTCATAGTTGGAAGTATGGCGCTGTCGAAAGCATTATTAACAATTTGTCTAGTGGCATCAAGTGGGCTTGCACCAAGCATTAACGAATTTTCTATTTCAATTCTTTTATCTTCAAAATCACTACATAGTTTATTTGCACCTAGTGCAATACCTGTCATGCTGTTACCAACAATCATACCTGAAATAGGAATAAAATATTGAGGATTGAACCATGGGCGAACACTAAGAACAACTATTATAAAGAAAGCTGCAGTCAAAAGAGCTCCAAAGGTCATTGAAATAGCAATTATACTTTTTAATTCCTTTGACATTTGAACTTTAACTCTTTTTATTGAATTATAAATTGCAAAAGAAATCATAATTATAATCATAAAAGAAGTTAACCACCAACTTGGATTATTAAATACGAACATGAGAACATAGCCCATTATAGTAAGTTGTATTGTCATTCTAGTTGAAGCAATCAATATTTGTTTTTCTCTTTTGATACCTCGTGATTTAAAAATAATAAGCATTATTAGTACAAAAACATAAGCAATTGAAAGTTGGAAGACTGATAGATTCATTACTGCATTATTCATAATAAGATTTCACAACCTCTCCATTTTCAATCCTAACTATTGAATTGTTATATTTCTGCGCTATTTGCTCTGAATGAGTGATCATTATAAGTTCCTTATTGTTTTCTAACACAAACTTTGAAAAATTATCTATTATAAATTGTTCAGTATCTTTGTCTAGTGCAGCTGAAGGCTCGTCTAACAAATATGTATCAGCATCCATTAACATTACTCTAGCTAGGCATAGTCGCTGTTTCTCTCCTCCAGAAAGGTTACCACATCCATCAGTGAGTTTTTTATTAAGTTCTACTCTTTCAAGAATTTCTTTCATTCTACTCTTTGATGCAGGAAGTTTTTTTGAAAATTCCAATCCAATTTGGAGATTGTCTTCTATATTACCACTGTAAATAACAGGAGTTTGACCTAGCATAACTACATTTCTACGTAATAATATTGTATCAATTTTAGAAATATCTTTATTATTATAAAGTATAACTCCTTCATCGGGTACGTTTAAACGGTTTAACATACGAAGTAAAGTTGTCTTTCCACTACCAGAAGGCCCTACAACACATGTAATTGGTTTATCTATATTCAGAAATTTGATATCTAATATATTTCTAAATTTTATATTTCTAATTTCAAACATATTAATTCACTTCCTCATTATATAGCGTTTGTAATCATTTCTGCACATATCATTCAAATTGATTGATGGCATAAACTTTATTATAGATAAAAAATCGCAGGCGACTGTGGTTAAGTTCCGTATTTTGCTTCGCACTCTTTAAGAATAAAAAAACCTTGTAACAATTATACCAATAATTACAAGGTTTTTCACCAAATCTATGAATTTTTAATAAGTCCAATAGCCACACCTAAAACGTTAAATTGTTGATCCTCTATAATAATTGGCTGATATTTGTCGTTCTCAGGTATAAGAGCAATTTTCCCATCAATAACTTTATAAGTCTTAAGCGTTGCTTCACCTTCAATATCAACAGCAACAATATCCTTAATACGTGGCATATTCTGCTTACTTATTACTACATAATCTCCATCATAAATATTTTTATTTATCATGGAATCACCTTTAACTTTAAGCATAAAAACATCTTTTGAAGTTCTTATCCAATCCTTTGGTAATGAGTAGCTATCCTCAATATATTCATTAATTAAAATTGGATTACCCGCTGCAATCTCATTAAATACAGGAATATTTACTACGTCGTCTACTTTTTCTTCAAAATTGTTATAATCTACATATATTTCATCTACTGATCCTGAATCTTTTATAAATCTATGAGATATATTTCTTTTTAAATCTATGTATTCTATAGACCCTAATGTAAGAGATGAACTTTGTAATAAATTCTTATTAGCCTCATTTTTTTGAATCAACTTATCACTGCTATCTACAAATCCTTCTATCTCTTCAACTTCTATTTCTTTGTAAGATTCATTCAAAGAAATACATTTTCCCTTCATATCATATCCTAAACTAGAAAAGTGGCGTCCCTTTACAAGCCAAGCATTAGGAATTGCAGTTTCAAAAGTATCCATAATAAATGTTATACTTGAATAAGATTTTTCATTATATATTGATTTAACTAATTCTAATTGAACTTTCGTAAGTTGCTGACTATTATCTATAAATATGTGAGTATAATTAATTATTGGAGCTTTTTTTGCTTCATTTAAAGCTAAAAGTTCCATGTCTTGAGCATCTACTTTATTAAGCTTTCTTAAGTTATTAGTATATTCTTCTAAAACTTCAAAGATAGCTTGTCTTTGCTTAGAGTTTCTTCTAAGAATTTTAGATATCTCAACGTTCAAATTATTAATTCTACCAACTCTATTAGCGCTTTGATATTCTTCAAGTTTTAAATAATTACATGATTTAATCCATTTAATCTCGTCTTTTATAAATTCAATATGATCTAAATTTAATATATCCGGCTTTTTCTTTTCGTATCTTTTTGACACTATACGTATTGCATCTTTAAGCTCAGCTTCACGTTCTTCAAAAGATGCCAAAGTAAGATTTATATTATTATTTTTTACATATTTGTTTAAATAATAAGAGACTAAAGAATCTATTGTGCTTATTTCTAATTTATCACTATTATCTTCATCAAAGAAGCTATTTTGATGATATTTTTCACCTTCAATATTTCTATAGACAGAATAAAAATAATCAGAATATTCTTCGTTACAAGCTGCGACAAGTATTTTATCATCCTTAGATATACAATAATTATTAAGTAGTGATGGAATCTTATGTATAAATGCAGTGGTCTTCCCAGACCCTTTTGGACCTTTTATTAATAGATGACCATTTGGCTTATTATTAATTATCTTTTTTTGTTTTTTGCCAAATTCCATATTTCTCCCCTCCTTTTTTCATTGAATTTCACTTTATAAATCGAACATGAATTCTTAATTATTTTGTAATTATACTATACTTAATAGCTGTATGTAAAGTTTAGAGAAGTAACGTAAATTTGTTTGTCGATTATCGAAAAATCTTTAATTAGCTGGTCAAACATTGTATTAATCTTATAAAATAGTTATAATAAACAAAGTAAAATAAGGCAATTTAAATATGGATATACAAACGAAAAAGGAAGGTGGCATAATGGAATCCAATATTATATTTTTTGATATTGATGGAACATTATTTAATGAAAAGACTTATACAGTCCCTAACAGTGCTAAGGCAGCTCTAAAAAAAGCACAAGAAAATGGGCATCTAATCTTCATTAATACAGGGAGAACAATTATAGGAATTGATGATTGTGTCAAAGAGCTAAATTTTGATGGTTATGTTTGTGGATGTGGAACTTACATAGAATTTAAAAATAAAGAAATACTACATAGAAATCTTGGAATAGATTTATCAAAAGAAATTGTAGCCAAGCTTCGCAAATATAATATCGATGCTATATTAGAAGGTAAGAATGACATTTATTACGATACTAATATACATTCTAAAGAAGTTCTTAGAATCAAAGAACGTCACATAAGGGAAGGATTTTATAAAGGTAAAACTTTTGATGATACTGAAATTAACTTTGATAAATTTGTAATTTGGACTAATGAAAATAGTGATTTTGAAAGCTTTCATAATGAGTTCAAAAGTTTATTTGAATTTATCCATCGTGGTGAAGGCTTTTATGAATTAGTTCCTTTAGGATTCTCTAAAGCATCAGGTATAGAATACTTAATAAATTATTTAGATATTCATCACGAAAACACATATGCTATTGGTGATAGTACAAATGATCTATCTATGCTTAAATATGTAAAAAACAGTATTGCTATGGGAAATAGTACTCCATTATTATTTGACTTAGTATCATTTGTCACAAAGGATATTGAGGATGATGGAATTAAATATGCTTTAAAACACTACAATATTATATAGAAAATTATTTATTTTTAGTTCCTCCTAAAAGAAATGTATAAAATAGCCTGTCGCTAAATATACATAGTAGAAGAAATCTTTTAGGAGGAAAATACTAGGACTTAAAAAATAAATTTATATTGGTATATAAGCAAAAAGCACCTAATAATATAAAATTTCATAGTATAATATGAAACCTTTAAAATTTAAGGAGTAGTAAAAGTGGAAAATTCAATTAAAGCTATTTGCAATACTTCAACATACTTGGATAAATATCATTCGAATACAAACTTTTCAAGTAATGATTCATTACTCGTTGGGTCCATAAACAATAGGTCACTAGGCAATAATCGCTATATTTCTTTATTAAACTTTCAACTATCTAAATTACATCCTAACGCTGTAAAGAAAGCATATTTATATTTGTTTATTCAAGATATTAAACCAGATTATAAGAATTCCTTTAGCTTTGGTATTTTAGGTAATTATAGCAATATAGATATAGCTGCTATTGATTGGTCGAGCTTGCCCAAAAAGGATTATACAAAGTTATTAAATCATATAGTACATGGATATAATATAGGACATTATTTAAAAATTAATGTTACTTCATTAATTAGATCTCTAACAACACATAACGAAAGCTATAATATATTTTTACTTCCTCAAAATCAGGATTCTAATTCAATTATTAAATTATCTTCATTCGAGTCAAAATATCCTCCATATTTAGATATAATAACATATAATACAGATTCGACAAATAATATAGATTTATCGGAAGAACTTAATATTGAAACTTATATTGAAGAACCTGTTGAAGAGAATACTTACGATGATGAGGAGACTGAGACTAATAATTCTGAGGATATTTCTGCATCAAAGGAATCTTCAAATGTTGAAAGAGATAGTGTAAAGGATCAAGAAGATGTTACATTAATTAATCATTTGCTTAATAAAGTTATGGATATCTTAGTAAATCAAGATTTGAAACTAAATTCTCTGAACTCTTACAGTGAATCTTTAGGCCAAGAAATAAACAGCCTATCAAACAAAGTTGCAGATATCGGTGATAAAATATCTTCATTAGATGAAAATTCTGCTAATTTAAAACAAAATGATATTGAAACGTTAAATATGAATATGTCATCATTAAATAATCAGCTATTGGAATTAAAAGCTCTATTACCTAATTTAAGTGTAAATATTAAGAATCTAAAAGAGACAATTAATGAATTTACTAAGACAGGGAAACTTGATTTTTCTAATTTGAACTCTATAAGCTCTCAATTATTAGAAGTATCGTCAAATTTGAATTCATTAACGAAATTGATTTGTTCCATAAAAGCTGAGCCCGTAAACTAGACTACAATAAAAAATCATTTAATATGTACTGTATAATTAAAGTTCTTGTTCAGGTAATAGTAAAGTTATTTAAGCAAGAACTTTAATTATATGCTCTATTATTGATTAACACTTGTCTATCTTTAACGAGACTTCTTAAAGGTTCTTGCTCAAACATACAGTCTTCATTAGGAATATAGTTTAGAGCCTTTTTATTAATTATATTATTTATACATGTTTTTATAATATTTTTGATAATCACCAGAGGTTACATTTTTCATCCACTCTTTATTATCCAAATACCACTTAATTGTTTGTTTTATTCCAATTTCAAAAGCAGTTTCTGGGTACCAACCTAATTCTTTTTTTATTTTATCTGGTGCTATGCCATATCTTCTATCATGTCCTTTTCTATCCTCAACATATTTTATTAAGCTTTCACTTACATTCTTATCTACATTTTCGTTAATATAAGAAATAACTGTTTTTACAATCTGTATATTGGTTCTTTCGTTATGACCACCAATATTATATATCTCTCCTACTCTTCCATTATTAATTACCATATCAATAGCTTTCACATGATCTTCTACAAAAAGCCAGTCTCTTATATTCATTCCATCTCCATAGACAGGAAGTCTCTTATGATTTAAACAATTATTTATTAATAAAGGAATTAACTTTTCTGGAAATTGAAAAGGTCCATAATTATTTGAGCACCTTGTTATATTTATTGGCATTTTGTACGTATCATAATAAGCTTTAACTATTAAATCTGCCCCTGCTTTGCTTGAAGAATATGGACTATGAGGATCTAATGGACTTGTTTCCTTAAAAAATCCTTTAGAGCCTAATGAACCATAAACTTCATCTGTTGATACTTGAAGAAATTTAACGCCTTCTTCAAATCCTTGATCATTTTCCCAAGCATTTTTTGCACAATTAAGGATATTAACAGTACCAAGTATATTTGTTTTCGCAAATACTTCAGGTTCTTTTATACTTCTATCAACATGGGATTCTGCTGCAAAATGGACAACATAATTTATATGATACTTCTTAAAAAGTATTTCAACTAATTCTTTATCACAAATATCTCCTTGAACAAATTCATATCTTTTATCATTCTCTATTGATTTAAGATTTTCTAAATTCCCTGCATAAGTTAACTTATCTAAATTTATTATATTAATATCTTCGTATTTATTTAGCATATATAAAATAAAATTTGACCCTATAAATCCAGCGCCACCTGTAACTAAATAAGTTTTCATGACTACAACTCCTTTATTTCACTTGCCTAATTTACTTATAAACGCTTCTATTGCATCTTTCCAATCTCTCATTTCATCGCCAACAGTATTTCGTAACATCATATTATCAAGAGACGAATATTTAGGCCTTTTTGCCTGAGTCTTATATTCTTCAGAAGTACAAGGTCTTACTTCACATTCTTCTCCAGATAATTTAACAATTCTTTTAGCAAATTCATACCATGTACACTCGCCATTATTAGTACAATGATATATTCCGTAACCATCTGTTTCTATTAGCTTCAAGATATGATATGCTAAATCATTAGCATAAGTGGGATTTCCCATTTGATCATTCACAACATTAATATGGTTTTTTTCTTTAGAAAGTTTCATTATTGTATAAACAAAATTACTTCCTACATAACCATAAAGCCACGCTGTTCTTACAATAAAATGCTTTGAACATAATAGCTGTACATACTGCTCTCCAAGAAATTTAGTTTTACCATATACACTAGATGGTGAAGCTAAATCATATTCTTTCAATGGCTTATGATTATTTTCATTAAACACATAATCAGTAGAAACTTGTACTAGTTTAGCGCCTATGGCGTCACAAGCTATAGCAAGATTTCTTGGTCCTATTGAGTTAACTCTAAACGCAAAATCTTCATCAATTTCGCATCTATCAACATTGGTGGCTGCAGCGCAGTTTATTACTACCTCTGGCTTTAAATAACTCAGTACCTCTTTAACCTTGACTAAATTTGTTATATCTAGCCTATCTACGTCAAAGCCAATAACTTCAGATACTTTTATACTCTCCGATATTTCTCCTATATCAGCTCTTCCGATTTTTATTATTTCAGTAATCTCTCTACCTAACTGTCCTTTTGCTCCAGTTATTAATATCTTCATTATAAAATAAGCACCTCTTTTAACTATATATTATAATCTGGATATTACCTTAAAAAATTTCATTTATTCCTACATTAACTTTATCATTTTCTGATAAAATTACCTTAATAACTTTCTATAAAAGTTATGCAACGTTTAATTAGTATCATTCCTCTTAATTCATTCCCTGTACTAAAGTGCATAAAAATCTGTACCTTTATAATTAAATATAGCTTCATCATAAAGTACTAAAAATCAATATGAAAAATCTTACGGAATATAAAATAAGCTTTATTATATAATGATATGTAAAAATTAGAGGAATGCTGCAAATATATTCGTCATTATTTTCAATTCTTTTGCTCTCCTCTAATATTCCATAGATTATAGTTATTGTATATAGGTATGGATATCATTTCATCTACAATTGCTTTTGTAGAAATCAAAACACTAACTTCAAACTTCATTTTTTCATTTGCAACAACTGGATTGCTTGTTATTGTAGCAAAAGAATTTACTACAAACTCTACTCCTTGTTGTTCTGCATAAACCGGGATATATAACCTTGCTTTCTGCATTCCTTCAATCTTTCCTTCTACAATATATTTTTCTTTATCCTTACCTTTAAACTCTACGATATATGGTATGTAAAAATTATATTGTAATATTGAATAATCTTTTCGAGTATCTACAATCGTTATATTTTTTGTTTCATTTATAACTTCACATTTTTTAAATTTAATATATTCTAGGTTCATAATTGCATCCTTATTTAAGGGTAATCTAATTGAAATTTCAGAGAAAATTATTTTTTCTTGATAAGTAGATAGCACTTTTTTTGCGATTATAGTAATACTATTTTCCTGTTTTAATTTTTCTTCTGAATCTATTAAATTAGAAAATTCATCTTGTACTTGGAGTTTACTTTTAGTTACTATCCCAATATCATATGGAAGACTATTATTTTGTTCAAAATTAAATGTATCTATAATTTTATTATTTGAAGTGTCAATTCTATCAATTACTCCTCTCCCATCATCACTTCGACTCGTTACTAAGAGTATTTTTTTATCTGGAGATAATCGAAGCCTTTGTATTTTTGGAAGCGTAGTTTTTATATTTGTTATGCATTCTTTCTTTAGCAAGTCTATAACTTCAATTCTATGTAAGCCACTATTAGCTGCATACAAAAAAGTTTCATTCTGTTCTAGAGCTGTAATTATAGAACCTATTTGTAGGCTTATATATGAAATATCTCCACTTTCAAGATTAAGTATAGAGACATTTCCTTTATAATTTCCTTTATTTGCTCCTTTGTTAGCGATATAGATACATTTCTCATTTTTTTCTATAATAATATAGTTTGGTAAAATGCCAACTTCTTTATATAGATTGATTAAATGAAAATCTGATGTATCATATACCTTAATTTCATTCTGTAAAATATCCAATACAAATAATCTTCTCTTGGATTTATCAAGTTCCAAGCAATTTGCCGCTATAAAGCCTTTCAAAGAACCAATCTTTTCACTAGTTTCTAAATTATAAATGCATACCTCTTCCGTATCGCATGCATATATCTTTTTATTATTGGAATCCACTTTTATATTACCATTATTGGGGATATTCCATGTTTTATCAGAATTAAACAAATCATGAATAAGAGTAACTTTATTATTTCTATCACTAGCTATATATATATTGTTTTTTTCGTCTATAACTATATTTTGAGGCCTTGGACCAATTTCAACTTCTTTTATAATGCGATAAGTATCACCATCAAT
Source organism: Clostridium sp. YIM B02569 (assembly GCF_022320765.1). Taxonomy (NCBI): domain Bacteria; kingdom Bacillati; phylum Bacillota; class Clostridia; order Eubacteriales; family Clostridiaceae; genus Clostridium; species Clostridium sp. YIM B02569. The sequence goes on from NZ_JAKJJX010000031.1 coordinate 71,539, forward strand.
GATAGATACTCTACCTGTGCCTATATTTGATACATAATAAATCATCTTCTCTAGTTTATCAATCATAAGTTTGCTGTCACCCCATCATTTTCTTATATTAAAATTTATGCTTTGTTCTTCGTTATTATGCAACAAAAACATGAAAAGACCTGGTTTAACCAGATCTTATTCAACTAATTCATAAGTTTCATTTTTTCCTTCTCCTAAAATCTTATACATTGCGGTTGGATAAATATTATTCTTATATAATTCTGTTTGAACAATTTCCATATCTATGTCTTTGAATTTGACTGCCTGAGTGCAGCTAATATTAATTTTATTAGGAGCACTAACTAATTTTGTTTTAATATTTCTTTTAGTTAAATGCTCATATATATATAGTGCTCTCTGATGACAAGTAAATACCATTATATAATCATACTTTTCTGCTTTCATATAAATCGCCTCTATCTGGTGTTATCCTAATATTATTTATAAGATATTTCTACCTTATTGTATGTTCTAAAATTTTAGAAGTGATTCTATATTCCACTTGGTTTCTTTCTTAATAAACGTTCCATAATAGATTGATTCCTTTCAAATTCAAGGTCTTCATATAATTTATTCTTTTCTTCATTTATTGTCATGACTTTCTGTCTAATTATTAGATTTTCATTTTCAAGTTCTAATAATTTTTTTTCTATACTTATCCTAATATCTTTTTCTTTTAGTAATTGATCTTTTGCATCATTCAACTGTTTTTTTGCATCATCCAGCTGCTTTTTTGTATCATCAAATTCCTTTTGAAGATTTTGTTGTAACTCTATAAATACATTATAATTCTCATCTGTCTTACGTTTTTGTTCTAATATTATTGCAATTCTCTCTTCATAATCATCCATGAATCTTTGTTTTTTTTGCAATTGCATATTTAATGAATCAATTTTCCTATCCAAATTTTTCTTTTCTAACTTCACTTTAGATAATTCGAGTTTTAAATTTTGAATTTCCTCATTTTCATTAAATGAAATTTCATTATTAACTTGATTCGTCTCATGTTTCAATGAATTATTCATAGTAAATCTATTTGGAATATATAGATTTAAATCCGGTTCATCTGTTCCGTAAGTCTCTAGTAATTTAACGGAATTATCTCTGTTATAATGCATAAAACAATGGTATCTCATTACTGTAAATTCATTACCTTTATCAAAATATATAGGGCTTTCCCATTGCTCATTATTAAAAAATGAATAAAATATCTTATTTTGTTCTATCCAACAGGCACATAATTCGTTATTTCCAATAAATAATATTGGATCGATTAAGTTCATATTACTTTCACGGACTCTGTAAACTTGTATATTACCACTAATATCTATACAAACGTGATCAATAAAATACAATAAATCTTCTCTAGATTTGTTTAATATATGAACATCCTGTTGTTGGTCCCTTAACACTTCAAAAGATATATCATCTCCTTGAATCCCATAAAGTCTTTTAGCAGAAGACCATTTACGATTTTCAAAGTTACAATAGTTTAGTGAGACTTCATCTCCTTCATCTGTGATGAAAAATACTTCAAGGCCACTTTGTTCATTTGTGTTTACTAAATAATATTCCTTTAAGTTAGGTACCAAGACGATATCTTGCAGCGAGAAAAATTTCGTCTCTTTTCCATTCCAGGCGCAATGCATTAACACACCGTGATCACTGCCATCATTGCTTATGAGCAAAAAAAATATATGCATTTCTTCTCCAATAATTTCAATCTTTAAATGCTCTATTTGAAACTCATCAAAATCCATTTGATATAGAGTTTTTCCGACCCAATGTTTATCCTTCATTGTGCAATATTTCAATTCACCCTTAATATTGCTGTATACTATATGTATTCTCTCATCCCCCTCAACATAAACAGCAAACCCCAATACTTCATTATTAATCAAATTTTCTTTAGTCCATTTTCCTTCTTCATACATAATTTTATAACACAATTCTTTATTATCATTTCGGAAAAATTTCCATATGTTATCAGTATAATCAACATATATACTATTCATGCCACTCCCTCCTTAATAAAATTATATTTTTAATAGAAGTTTATTATGCTTTTTTGTAAAACTTATTTTAATTTAACTTTTATTATCACCAGCATAATGTAATTTCATATAATGTATTGTAAATGTTGAATAGACTTATATTCAATATACTTTTTGAAGAGGAGGAAAATATATGCCCATTAACTTCAAGAAATTTTCGCCACGTCCTGGCCTTGTAAATAAACAAGGACATTTACCAGATCCTTCTGAATTAGTTTGCATTGAAGTACCAAAGATTTTTGATCAATGCCTAATAAAAAGATGTCTTGTATATGGCGATGGTCCTGACACAAATACAACAGATTCTGAATTAAGAAGCAATCCACTAACAGATCCTAAAAGATATATTGGTAGTAGAGATTTTAATTTAACATTAATTTCTGTGGATAAGATTCCACTTGCAGGCAGACCTGGCTTCAAAAAAATAGTTATTTCCTATAGAATTTCTTTCTATGCAGATTATATAGATGCAAATGGTGTAAATCAAAGCGAACTGTTCGAAGTTAATAGAACCGATGTAATAGGAAAATTTTATTGCCCTGAGTCTATAGCTCAAATTTCTGCTAGCTTTGTTCCTGTTCAAGATGCAGCTGATTTGGATTCTAATATAATAAAACTTGAAATGGTTGCCCAAGCTTTGGCAGGTGAATTATTAGAAGATGAAGAAGGAAACGACGTTTTAGATATAACTTTAGGTTACTATATTGTTGTAAAATGTGAGCTTATTGTTCAACTTCTTATACCAGCTTATGATTATTGCCCTGTTCCAAAAGAACCATGTGAAGAGGAACCAGAGGAAGACCCATGTGAGAGATTTGAAAAGGCTCCAATTCCTAAATTCTATCCTGATCAAAACTTAGAGCCATTATTCTCAGACGGTGATGATAATGATCAATAGTATGATTAACATTATAATTACAAGGATTATTAGAATTTCTGTAGATAAATAGATTGAGGTCTTTTACTAAAAATAGATATAAAGATGTGATGGTATCCTTTTATTGAATTATTATATTCAATTATAAAATTCAAGTATTATCATCACCTTCTTTGATAAAGTTCATATATTATAGTAGAAGAACCAAAGAATTCTAAATTATCCATATAGAAATTTTTATAAAAATTTATCTAAATTAAAAGGAGGATTCTATTTATGAATTCAATGTCAAAATATCATGATGATCATGATGATTGCAGGAAAGAAAAAGATTTATGTCCAACTATTATAAGATGTAGTACACCGGGTGCAGTAACGCTCCCTCCTGCTACTGTTTTAGGAACAGCTTTTCCTCTTACCGCTCTTTCTTTAAACACTTCTCGCTTAAAGAATGCTTGCGTAAAATTAGAATTTGCAAGTAATTTAGTTGCTACAGTTGCATTTACAGGAACTATAAATTTCCAAGTATTTAAACAATGCAGAGGTCAATCTACTCCAGTTCCTGTTGGACCTGCATTCACATTTAATTTAGTAGCACTATTAGCATCTGAAACATTCTCTTTCTTTGTTTGTGACTGTGGCGATTGTTGTTCAGATGACTGCTGCACTTATAGTGTAATTGCAACTGTTACTAGTGCAGTTACTGTTGGTACTTTAAGTATAAATAACGCAACTCTTGGTGCAATAGCAACATGTGGAACAATATGCTAGTAATAATTAATTAAAGATCAGTAAGTGCTATGGACTTTGGATTGAGAGGGACGCTTATTTAGTGTCCCTGATCTCAGTAAAGCCTAAATTGCTTAAGTCTTTAGATTTAGATGTAATTTGGATATTGAATTTTATTCAATATTTTATAAAATCTAATATAAATTATTCTTTAATTAGTTGTAAAATCTAGAATTAAAAATAGTTTAAACTCGAGGTTAATGCCTTGAGTTTTTCTATATAAAAAAATAGGAGGAACTATGAAAAAATATTTTACTTTATATTGGCCTGGACTTCAAAATTTTCATCTTACAAAAGATGTAGGTTTAATCCCTTATGTCTTTCAAAAGCATTTAAATTATGAGGTTTCTATTTTATGTGGCAAAAATGAAGAACATTATGATGAAGTATTTACAAAAAACATTACTCTTAATTTTATGGACGACGAAGCTTCAGTGACATCCTTATTGCAAAAAACAGATATCCTTATGTTTATTGGCTTATATGATTTTAATTTAAATATGATAGAAAGATTTAAATCAGTAAATCCCAATGGCAATATTTACTTAAAACTAGATTTAAATAGATATTGGCTAAATAGAATAACTTTTAATGATCGAAGCATTAATTTGTTAAGTAATAACAGTTTGGTTTCCGTGGAATCGAAAAATCTAAAAAAAATAATTGATACTGACTGGCCTATAAAGGTTGAGCATATACCTAATGGATTTTATGATTTTTTTGATAGTCCATTGATAAATTACAAGGATAAGGAAAATATCATATTAACAGTTGGCAGGCTAGGTTCTTATGAAAAAGCTACTGAAATTATAATGGAAGCCTTTAAAATAGCGTCAGAAAAACTTCCTGACTGGAAATTAAAATTAGTAGGCCCCATTGAACCCGGCTTTAATGAATATATTAATAACTACTTGTATAAGTACTATCCTAAGTTACAAGGCAGAGTTATTTTTACAGGCCCTATTTATGATAGAAAGTTACTCATGGAAGAATACAAGAAGTCAAAAGTATTTTGTTTGACTTCAAGGGTTGAGGCTTTTGCTCAAGTGTTTGGTGAAGCTGCTTTTAATGGAAATTATATTATATCCTCTGATGTAGAGGGAGCAATAGATATTACAGATGATAAAAAATATGGGGATATATTTCAAATAAATAACTTTGAGGAACTTTCAAAGAAATTGATTTCAACATGCTCAAACGAAAAGCTACTTGAACAGGTGTGCAATGATATTCAAATTAATACAAGAGATAATTTTGAGTGGATAAAAATATGCGAAAAAATAAACTCTTTCTTTTAGAATATGGCAAAATCAAGAGATTTTAAACTCTATTTTTCACGCTTTTTGTTAATTTTCATAAAATACAATGAAGCACTAGTATGATTTTAAGTATGGTTGTTTATAAATAAACAATTACTATATTAATCTATTACAGGAGATATTAAAATAATGTTTCAAAACAAAAAAACTTCAATAATAATACTAACCTATAATAATATTAATTATAATCAAATATGCCTTGAAAGTATAAGAAAATATACTACTTTAGGTACTTATGAAATAATCATTGTAGATAACAATTCTAGTGATGGAACTAGAGAATGGCTTAAAGAACAAACTGATATTAAACTCATTTTAAATGATGAGAACTTGGGCTTTCCAAAAGGCTGTAATCTTGGAATAAATGCAGCTGAAAAAGATAACAATATTTTAGTTTTAAACAATGATACAAAAGCTACACCAAGATGGCTTGATAACCTTAAAGCCTGTCTATACAGCAATGAAAAAATTGGTGCTGTGGCCTCAATTACTAATAATTGTTCCAACTATCAGGCAATAAATGTTCCATATACAGATATAGAAGATATGATCAATTTTGCAGACAAAAACAATATCTCTAATTCAGAGATGTGGGAAGAAAAATCCAGATTGGTAGCCTTCTGCATGTTAATTAAAAGAGAAGTTATTAATAAAGTCGGAACCTTTGATGAGAGGTTTACTCCTGGAAATTTTGAAGATGATGATTTATGCATGAGGATTGTGGAGGCTGGATATAAACTCATGGTTTGTAATGATAGTTTCATACACCATTTTGGAAGCACATCTTTTAAGAGTGATTATGCTAAATTTAATAACATTCTAAAAACAAATGCTCATAAGTTTGAAGAAAAATGGGGCTTCAATTCTAATTCAGAAAGTTTATTAAAGTTTGATATTATAAACCGTATAAATGAACCAATAGAAAAAAAATTGAATATTCTTGAATTTAATTGTGGTCTGGGGTCTACCCTGCTTAAATTAAAATATATGTATCCTAATGCAATGCTGTATGGTATAGAACAAAATAGAAATGTATCCAAAATATGTGAAAAAATAATAGAAACAATGACTGGGGATTTTGAAGAAAACTATACTATGAACTTCAAAGAAAGCAAAACCAACTTTTTTGATTATATAATTATTGGGAATAAACTTCAATTTAGTAAGGATCCATGGAAATTACTAACTGAGTTAAAAAAATATTTAAAGCCTGATGGATATATAATCGCCACAATACCAAATTTAATGCATTATTCTGTTATAAAAGGTTTATTAAAGGGAACTTTTATCTATAATCACGATTCCATATTAAATCCAAAGTGCACAAAATTTTTCACATTACCAGATATACAAAAAATATTCGAGGAATGTGGATATATAAATCCATATATATTTCATTACTCTAGAGAAATATCACAAGAAGATGATAATTTTTTAGATCAAATATGTGATATTGTTGGAAGTAATATGAAAGGCTTTTTTATATCCTACCAGTATGTAGCTAAGTTTCAAAACAATACTTTTATAGATACTCAAATCTGAATTCAGACTTATGTGGTATCTTACCGAAACAATAAATATTTCTGTAACCCCAAGGGTCATAACAATCCGGAAGACTATGGAAACATAGCTGAAATCCCTAAGTTGCAAGTTGTATCCAATTTAGCATGTCACCGCTTTTTGCGTTACAAGCTAAATTGGAAATTTTCACACAAATTCTATTTCTATTTTTTCATTTTTTTTAGTGTTATATACCTCGATTATCATTTGCTTAAAATCTTATGCATAACTCTTCCCTCTCATTCAGACACACCTCTCTTACTTTAATTATAATTTATTTCAGGAATGTGTCCATAAAACTATACTAGAATCAATACATAGAAAAATATTTATATAGAAATATATATTTATAGGTATCTAGTTTTATATAAACATATTTTACTATTTAAATATAAAAATATATAAATATTTATAGGAAACATGCGGGTTTAAAAACTATGAAAATTTAAAGCACTTATTTTTAAGTATATTTAATCTAAGAAAATTATAGATTAAACTGTCCATATATAACACTTATAAAATAAAAGTGATAATAATAATCTGAATATTATAGTCATTTATCATAATTGTAGCAGCTTTAATGATTTAACATATATTATATTAGACAACTATAATAATAGTTAAGTCATTTGAAAACAAAAGAAAATTAAGGAGATGACACAATGCCTAGTGTAATTATTAGCCCAATTGCCGATGCATATATATCATTGTTAAATCCAAACACGAACTTTGGATTTTCAAGTCTTTTATTTACAGGAAGATTTGTTCAACCTAATGACCTATTTAGAAGTTTATTAAAATTTGATTTAACTGGTTCTGTTCCATCCGGAAGTTCTATAGCAAATGCTTCTTTAAATTTATTTGTTTTTAGAAAAGATCTTCCTGATGCTGTTTTGTCTCCACAGACTGTCAGCGTATTTACAAATGCAAGCGACTTTTCTGAAAATACAGTTACGTGGAATAATGCACCGGCAATAAATCCGACAATTTATTCTATAAATGTAACTGATGCAGATATTGGTATGTATATAAGTATTGATATAACTAATTTAGTAATAGATTGGGCAAACAACCCAGCAACAAATTTTGGTGTAACATTAACTGGTATTGAAAATGTAATTGATACAATTATAGGTTACTTCTCAAAAGAGTGGGCAGTTGAAACACAAAGACCATTCCTTAGCATAGAATTCTCATCTGGAGGAACTGGCGCTACTGGTGCTACAGGCCCTACCGGACCTACCGGACCTACTGGACCTACTGGACCTACTGGTGCCACTGGAGAAACTGGACCTGCAGGAAATACTGGCAGCGCAGTTACTGGCGCCACCGGACCTACAGGTGATACTGGTGTAACTGGACCTACAGGAGATACTGGCGTTACTGGACCTACAGGTGATACTGGCGTTACTGGACCTACAGGCGATACTGGTGTAACCGGACCTACAGGAGATACTGGTGTAACCGGACCTACTGGAGATACTGGTGTAACCGGACCTACAGGTGATACTGGTGTAACCGGACCTACAGGAGATACTGGCGTTACTGGACCTACAGGTGATACTGGTGTAACCGGACCTACAGGTGATACTGGTGTAACCGGACCTACAGGTGATACTGG
>NZ_JAKJJX010000031.1:79884-82131 GCF_022320765.1 Clostridium sp. YIM B02569
GGTGATACTGGTGTAACCGGACCTACAGGTGATACTGGTGTAACAGGACCTACAGGTGATACTGGCGTTACTGGACCTACAGGTGATACTGGTGTAACAGGACCTACAGGTGATACTGGTGTAACAGGACCTACAGGTGATACTGGCGTTACTGGACCTACTGGAGCAACAGGTGCAGGTCTAGCTGCTGATGGTTATGTATATGAACTTGCAACAATAGCCGATTCAACTGTTGTTGGTGGTGCAGACGTTCCATTCTCTAACAATGGACCGTTAAGTGGTATAACTCACACACCAGGTACCACTACTATTACCGTAGCAAGTGCTGGCACTTATGAAATAAATTATGGTGTAAGTATAACAGCAGGTGTTGGTGCACAAATTGCAATTGCTGTAAATGGTACTGTTGATGCATCTACTCCTATAACAGCTTTAGTTGCTACTGGTGAATTATTCGGAAGCGCTATATTAACTCTTGCTGCCGGAGATGTCATCACTTTAAGAAATAACTCAGCAACTCCTTTAGTAATGACATTGGCTCCAGGAGTTGGCTCTCAATTAACCATTAAAAAATTAGATTAGAATATAAGATTGGCCCTCTGCTAAAATCAGAGGGCTTTGATATAAAATCAAGTACATTTTTCATAGCATTCATTATTTATTTAAAGTTTCAGTATAGAGAAATATTGATTTTTTTATCTATTCTATAGTACATAAAATTTAAAATCTGTTCCATTTTTATATACATAATTGCATTATATTGTGCCAAGACTTTACAATTTTCCGTATATTATTAGTGATGTATCTTTTTTTATCTAGGAAAAAATAAAGAAATTAAGGAGATGACACAATGCCTACTGCAATTCTTGTCCCTATTGCAGATGCTTATATATCATTGTTAAATCCAAACACGAACTTTGGATTTTCGAGTCTTTTATTTACAGGGAGATTTGTTCAGCCTAATGACCTATTTAGAAGTTTATTAAAATTTAATTTAACTGGGTCTCTTCCATCCGGAAGTACTATAACAAATGCTTCCTTAAATTTATTCGTTTTTAGAAAAGATTTACCTGATGCTGTTTTATCCCCACAAACCGTTAGCGTATTTACAAATGCAAGCGATTTTTCTGAAGATACAGTTACGTGGAATAATGCGCCAGCAATAAATCCAACAATTTATTCTACAAATGTTACTGATGCAGATGTCGGTATGTATATAAGTATTAATATAACTAATTTAGTGATTGATTGGGTAAATAACCCAGCAACAAATTTTGGTTTAACATTAACTGGTATCGAAAATATAATTGACACTATTATAGGATATTTCTCAAAAGAGTGGGCAGTCGAAACTCAAAGACCATTCCTTAGCATAGAATTTTCATCAAGTGCAACAGGATCTACTGGACCTACAGGTGACACCGGAGCAACTGGAGCTACAGGTGATACTGGAGTAACCGGACCTACTGGAGACACAGGAGTAACAGGACCTACTGGTGATACTGGAATAACCGGAGCTACAGGAGATACTGGAGTCACAGGACCTACAGGTGATACCGGAATTACCGGCCCTACAGGTGATACCGGAGCAACCGGCCCTACTGGAGACACAGGAGCAACCGGACCTACAGGAGATACTGGAGTTACCGGGCCTACAGGCGACACCGGAGCAACTGGAATTACAGGACCTACTGGAGACACTGGAGTTACTGGAGCTACAGGTGATACTGGAATTACAGGAACTACAGGTGATACTGGAATAACCGGACCTACTGGCGATACTGGAGTAACAGGACCTACAGGTGACACTGGAGTAACAGGACCTACAGGTGACACTGGAGTTACTGGAGCTACAGGTGATACTGGAGTCACAGGTTCTACTGGTGCGACTGGAATAACCGGACCTACTGGCGATACTGGAGTAACCGGACCTACAGGTGATACTGGAGTAACAGGATCTACAGGTGATACCGGAGCAACCGGCCCTACTGGAGACACCGGAGTTACTGGACCTACAGGAGATACTGGAGCAACAGGCCCTACTGGAGACACTGGAGTTACTGGACCTACAGGTGATACTGGAGTTACCGGACCTACTGGAGACACTGGAGTTACCGGACCTACAGGTGATACTGGAGCAACTGGATCTACAGGAGATACTGGAGTAACTGGATCTACAGGTGACACTGGAGTAACCGGCCCTACTGGAGACACTGGAGTTACTGGAGCTACAGGTGATACTGGAGT
>NZ_JAKJJX010000032.1:0-70336 GCF_022320765.1 Clostridium sp. YIM B02569
AGCCTGTGCTCCCTTCATTTGATAATTTATTATATCATTCTAATGAAGTTTACACAGACTATTTTACACTCTCCTACATTTTGGAATTTATATCCACAATGTAGCCTATCTTTACACATTCACTAAACAAAGCCCGTCGTGTAATTCCTCAGAGCTTATTTTTATCCTATAACTTCCTTTGCCATATTGATCATGTCATCCTTGCTTAGTTCAGTATAATCCATATTAATAATGCAATAAGATAGTCCATCTTCATACCACATAACTGATTGATTTTGACTAACCTTTATTTCATCTTTTTCACTTCCATATCCAATTTCAAGAAGCCCTTTATCTTCTAAGTCTTTTTCTTCGTCTGTTGGTTTATATCCTTCTGGAACTGATTTGTATTGACTGTTAGTGTATATGATTTTAACTCCATTATATTCTACTTCAGAAGCATTTTTGGGCATGTTTCCATAAAAAGATTTCTCATCTGTTTTTTCAGCAGACATAGCTAAAATCTGGCCTTTTTTAGAACCATCTTTTTTATAATCAAAATCTGCGCTCTTGTATTTTTCAGTAGCGTCTCCTTTTTCATTACGTACTTCATTGTTTGAATAATTAAATGTATCAAATTTAAATCCATTATTAAAGAATTCAACATATTTAGGTGTAAAGCCAACAGTCTCTTTTACTTTATCTTTACTTGGAAAAGTTTTAATTTCAGTTAAATGAGATGTTGAACCAAATATTCCAGAAAGATTAGTTGCTGCAACACATGTTACGGTTGTTGCAATAATGACCATTCCTGCAATTATGAATGTCTTTGGATTTAATAATTTATGTTTCATAGTAAAAACTCCTTTATTATCTTTTTCTCTTAATATTTCATTTCTAATTTTGAAAAACATATTTTCAGGTAATGAAGCATCATCTGCTTTATGAATTAAGGCCTCTTTAATTTTTTGATCTATATTTTCATCAAAATTTTTATCCATCAAGTCCCACCCTCTTCAAATTTCTATGATTATATTCATCGTCACATTTAATTAAACTGCTTTTTAATTTTTTTCTTGCACTATGAAGTCTCGATTTGACCGTTCCTTCAAAGCATCCCATTACTTTTGCAATTTCGCTAACTGTAAGACCATTAAAATAATATAGAACTATTACTGTTTTCTGTTTTAAATCAAGCTTTTCAATTTCTGCATAAAGATTATTATTTTGCTCTTTTCTTAAATATTGCTCTATAGAAGTATCAATATTTTTTTCATCTAATTTTTCAAAAATGTTATCAACTGGCAGTGATTTTTTATCTTTTTTTGCATATCTCCACGCAATTCTCGTAAGCATTTTAAAAAACCATGATTTAAAAAATTCAGGATTTTTAAGACTTTTTATATTTTTATAACAGCTTATGAATGCTTCTTGTACAATATCTTCACTTGTATACTTGCTACCTGTAATAAGATATGAGTATTTGAATGATTCATTTTTATATATTTCAAACAATTCACCTAATGCGTTCATATCACCAGACTGGATTTTTATGACAAGTTCTTCTTCAGACACTTTGCTCTCTCCCTTCGATTCTTATCGATGCATCTATATATTAGAGACATTAAGTTACTAATTGGTTCATTTTAAGAAAAAATTTTTATCGCCTCAATTTATACTATTTATAGTCACAGTTTTATGAAGATTAGCATCTGACTATAAATAATAAATAGAGTAGCATATTGATCTATTATTTTCTAGTTTCTCACTATGAGAATTATGGTAAATTTAAGATGAAAATTTTGAAGAAATGGTATACAATACCATTGAAGACAAAATTTCTTACAAAGTTTTACATACAAACTATAGTAAAGGAGATAGATATTTATGATAAATAAAAAATTGATCAAAACCCTTGGTCCTATATTTGGAATCATGACATTTATGTTAGCTTCCGGTATAACTTATACGTCAGCTTTTGCTGATGATACTATAGCAGCAACAGCCGCCACTACTGCTACAACAACTAGTGCCAGTGCTACTTATACAGATAATACAGCTACACCAATTAAAGATTATTCTATAGCTATAAATAAAAGTTCAGAAGAAAATGGGATTAAGGTGACTGTTAGTAGTGCACTAGCTACAAAACATAATTTAAGGGTAACTCTTAAAATTGAAGGAATCACTGATCCTAAAGCAATTGAACATAATAATTCGCTTTTTCAAGTATCATATGGGGACAAAGATTATGGCTTTAGCTCTACCTCTTCTAGGCAATATGCAGATGATAAAACTATGTTTTTAACCTTAGAAAAAAATAATTACGAAGGTGAATATTCTGAAAGTGGAAACCTAAGAGTTGATGTAGTCCTTTCAAATTATAAAGTTAATATTGGCATGGATGTACCTGTAGATTTCACTAATTCTATTAATAAAGTATTTACTAAAAATATTTCAGGAACAATACCTGAGATTAATTATACTTTGAAACAATTAGATTCAGATTCTATGGGGACAACCATAAGCTATACTCGTCCTAAACACAATGAAGATGAAATTGATGGCAATAATGATTTTTGGGATTCACAAATATTATTAAAAGTTGATAACAATTTTTATAAATTAAATTCTAGAATGAGTAGCCTTAGAGACGACGGAACATTTATTGGGTATTATGCATCTAAATTGCCAGATTATGATACTGTTAAAAATGGAAAGGATATAAGTGTAATTCCAATACTTTATAAAGTCTCAATGGATGATTCTCTTATGATATCTAATAATAGTAATAAAAACACTACCACCGACTCTGCAAACAACTTAACTTATGAAAAAGAGTTCAGCTCTTCTAGAGGATTGAAGGGTACAATATATAATGTCGAAAGAAATGATAATAGTGTAAAGGTATATTGCAAAGGGCAGTCTGAATTAGAAAGTTTAATTATAGCAAGCAATATTTCTTTGAACTACAATCATCTTAAAGGACAAAATGATCCTACTATTTATAATTACAATAAGTTTGCAAGCTTTTATAAGGATCCAAAAGATTCCCTTGGCTACATTGTAGAATTTGATAATGTTGATAAAAATAAGGCTGCTACTTTAAATATTAGTCCTACGATAAAAGAAATTACTACTTATAAAATGAGTGATGAAATAAAACTATCAAATTAATGAACTCTATATTAAATTTATGGAAAATTATATCCATATAAAAAATTATTAAAGTGAGGAGATTTTATGATAAACAAAAAAACAAATAGGTTATTAAGTTCCATGCTAGGAGCTGCTTTAATTATCGGACTTATTCAAATGCCTGCCTTTGCTGTTGATAATGTACAAGCTCAATCATCCTATGCAGTTAACTCTGGATTAATTGGAAATAACAATTCTGTTGAGCAAAATGGAGTTAAAATAACTCTAAATAGTGTTATTGGAACAAAAAATGACCTCAAAGCTACAATCACGATCCAAACCCCAACGCCTTTTGATAAAGATGACAGAGAAGAAGCAAATGTTTTATTAAATTATGGTGACAATAAATTTAATGGTGGAAGTACGTCATTTAGGCATACAGATGACAAGACATTAGTTATAACCATTGAATATAGATTGAATAAATCTGTATTACCTGAAAAAGGCCCTTTAAGAATTGATGTAGTAATGCAAAAATACAAGGTTAATGTTGGATTAGATGCAAACGTTGATTTTTCAGACTCATTAAAAAATTCAATGGAAAAGGATTATTCAATTAATATTCCTCAATTTGATTCTACATTTAATAAGTTAGAATCCGATATTTTGGGGACTCATCTTTCTTTTACTGAACCGGAAGAAACTTCTTTAATGAGAAATAATGATATATTAACAGAACATTCCTTTATCTTAAAAGCTGGAGATAAAATGTATTCGTTGAGACATTCTAATAGCTATTCATCTAGCAGTGATGAAAATGATAGGTCAATAGTAACTACTTATCAAGCAGAAGGAGCAACTTATGAAAAAATAAAAGATCAAACAGCTATAAGCTTAATCCCTATAAGTTTTACTATTAACTCAAAGGATCAAAAAAACTTATATAAAGAAGAACATAATGATAAAGACATGCAAACTATCAGTAATGTAAGTTATGCCAAGACTTTTGATTTTTCTGATGGAAGTAAAAGCGAAATCTATAATATTCAAAGAGACGATAATAGCATAAAAGTTTATCTAAAAGGTGTAAATGAAAAAGAAAGTTTATTACTTGCAAGTAGTTTGTTTATGGATTATAAAGATGAGAATAGTAAAAAAAATTATTATGATCATGATTATTACGATGGTAACGAACGCACTACTTTTTATAAGGACCCAAATGATTCTTTAGGTTATATTGTAGAATTTAGTGATGTAAAAAAAGACGTAAATACTCAAATAAACTATGACCCAACCATAAGTTTAATTAATGCATTTACTGTTGGAGATGAAATCCAATTATCCAAGTAAATATATCAAATCTATAATCTAAATCTAAACATATAATAATTACTGAAACAAATGAAGCCTCACTATAGTATCCAAATTATAGTGAGGCTTCATTTTATTAAGGATATTAAATTATTATCAAATATATAATTTCTTGCGTCTATTAATTTAAGAGACTCAAGAACATCTTAATGATTCATTCTATGAACAAAGTGTTTAAAACTTTAGAGATAGATTTCTCAAATTCAGATTCTATTATATACTATTAGAATTATTTATTTTAAACTTTAAATTTATTTGCTTCTTCTATCATTTCATTAGTCATATCACTAAGCATTTGTGCAGAAGATGCTACTTCTTCTGTTGAAGCATTCACTTCCTCTGATGATGCTGAAATTTCTTCTGCTGATGCCGAGACTTCTACTGAAATTGAAGATAATCCATTTATTCTATTCAAAATGGCATTCTTATCATTTTCTATGTTATCAGCAGAACTTTTAACTGTTTCAATTTTAGGAATCACTTCATCCACTGCTTGTATTATTTTCTTGAAAGATGCTATTGAATTATCTATAATTTTACCTTGATTTCTCATTTCATCATCCATAGTAGTCGATTCCTGAACTATGATATCAGCATTGTTAGATATTAAACTTATTAATTTACTAATATTTTCAGATGATTCTTTTGATTGTTCAGCAAGCTTTCTTATTTCATCAGCAACTACTGAAAATCCTCTTCCTGCTTCTCCTGCCCTAGCTGCTTCAATAGCCGCATTTAGTGCCAATAAATCTGTTTGCTCTGCAATACTATTTATAAGACTTGTAATCTCATTTATTTCGTTTATGTCTTTTCCAAGTGATATAACTTTACTATAAAACTCTTTAAATGAATTGCTCACATTTATTACTGATTGATTCAATCCTTTCATTTCACTACTGCTATCATTTGCCATTAAACTTATTTCTCTAGAATTCGAATCTACAACTTGTATCTCTTTAACCATTCTGGATAACTTATTACTAAATTCATCAAGAATATCTGTTATATTTATTAACTCTTCAGATTGATTACTTGTCCCTTTCGCAACTTCAGATATTGCTTCTGCAACATTTTGTGATACGCTTGCTATCTCTTCTGATATCGATGCTAGATTTTCTGATTGTGAATTAATATTTGAAGAATTTTCTTTCATTTTTTTAATCATTGTTCCTAAAGATTCTTGCATTGATTTCATTGCATTAGTCATAACACCGATTTCATCTTTTGAATTTAAATACCTAGTAGAAACTTCTTCACATAGATTACCTTCTGCTAGTAATTCCAAGTGCTTTGATGTAGACTTTATTCCTTTAGATATACTATTTGAAATTATGTATATTATACCAAGTCCAATTAATATGAATACTATGGATGATATCGCAACTGAAATTTCCAAAGTGCTTAATTCTGATAGTATTTCATTTTTTGTTATTGTTACCCCTACAGACCAATTAGTTTCTTTTACTGGAGCATAGCTTACAAACTTATCTACACCTTCATATTGATATTCGCCCAATCCTGTTTCTCCAGAGATCATTTTCCTTTCAATATTTGCTAACCCCTGTAAATTAGCATCCTTTTCTGCTGCCTCAATTCCATTATACATTTGAGTAACTAAGTCCCTATTTTTATGGGCTATTACTACTCCACTGTTATTTATCATAAATGAAGCGCCTGTTTGCCCAAACTTAACTTGATCTGTTAAATCACTTAAGTCATTACCATCTTGTGATTCCGCTAATACTCCTACAATCTCATTATTGTATTTAATGGGAACCGCATATATAACTAGAAGAGTTCCATCAGTTTTATTTATTAACGGATCTGATACGCTCTTTGTACCACTCATAGCTTTCTTAAAATAGTCTCTATCTTTTACATTAGATGTTAATCCCAATGTATTTATAAGATTTCCATCTTTATCTATATAACTTAGTCTATTGCAGCCAGTCCTCTTAACTTCGCCTGAAAGAATCGAAAGTTTGTCTTGTAATAAACTATTAGGATTATTTATATCTGGTCTTGCAGCAATAGCCTCTAGTGAATTTAATTCTCCCTCAATTCTTCCTTGAATATTACTTGCAGTTTGCTCTGCAATTCTAGGTAAAGTCTTATTTAAATTTGACTTTAATCCATTTAATGAGCTTATAACAGAAACTATGCCTAATCCAATACATGCAATTCCTATTATCAGCCCAAAGAATACTGTTAATTTTGTTTTTATACTTCTCATAATATCCCCCTTTAATATAATTAATACTTGAACTTAAGATGATTAATCCTCTTTAATATCGATCCTAAATTCATATTTTATACAATTTTTGACCTAATAATATTATTATACCATCTTTTCATCAAAATTCGTATTATTATCATCATTGGTTTTCATGAAATATTTTGTTATTTTAAAACCATTCTTTATATTATTGGAAAAACATCTCTATACATGGTCAAATTTGCTCCCACAAGTCATATTTCTTTAAATATTCCGTAGCAAACCTAAGATTTCTTATTATTTTTTAATAAAATTCATCATTACTGTTTTCATTTAATTCTAAGTTGCAGTTTGCCTATCTATAGGGTTAAAATAAAAAGACTCTAGGTTTAAATCCCTGAGCCTTTTTGCTTATATTTACTTTTTCAATCTAATTTAAGTTTTTTATATATAATACTTGTATTCTTATATTCATTATTATTATATATATAAATACACCTGCTTCATTTTTAATGTAATAAAATATTTATTGATCACTAAAATTAAACCATTCTATTATCTTATTTACATCATTAACATTTGAATGTCCAGCCTTAGGTGAAATATTTATTTGCGCATGTGGAAGTAAATTACCTAAACGCCTTGCAGTCTTATCTGAATGTAACATTATATCCTTTGCTCCTACAAATAACACTGTTGGCATGGTTAATAGCTTTAATTCATTATCAGAAAATACAGGAATTGTCTCTTTTCTATAATTGAAGCTCTTTCCTATAAGCTTTTGATATTTTAACATTTCTTCTGGTATCGGCTGATTTCCATTAACTTTATAATATAATTTATCTATGCCTTTTTCTCCCAAAATCCCATAAGCAATAGCTTTAAAAATGAAAGATTTCTTTTGTGGGCCTACGCCAGATGGGCAAAGCAATACAAGTTTAGATGCCATTTCTGGATAACTTACTGAAAACTTTATTGCCAGCCATGCCCCTAATGAAATCCCAATAATATTTGCTCTTTCAACTGATAAATTTTCAAAAACCTCCTTAAGCCATTCTGCATAAGAAGACCCAATTAATGAAGGACGATTTTCATCACTTTTCCCAGGCTCACCCAACATATCTATAGCATACACTCTGTAAGTTTTAGAATACTCCTTTATATCTCTTAACCACATTACAGAATTCATGCCACTGCCATGCAGTAATATAAGAGGTGGATTACTTTTTTCACCGCTAGCTATAATAAACGTCTTTCCATATCTCGTATTTACATAAAACTTTTCATATGATAGTGCCAATTTTTGAAGGAATTTATCATAAAATTTTATAACATCATTTTTTCCTTCATTTGTTTTAAATACTTTGCCCATCTCCATCTATTTTCTCCTTAGTATCATAATTTCGAAATCCAACTTTCAGCTTCTGCAGTGTCCTTAAAAGTTCTAAAATTGTTTCCTTTGTTAGATTCCATGATCATTTCTTTAAATCTATCATTAAGTTTTTCTTCATTTTCTATAATGGCTGCGACTTTCACGTGATAATTTATAAATTTTTGCAACGCCATACCCGCAATCCCAGTCTTAAGATTGAAAAAATCTTCAGATAATACATTTGAATGAAACATAATTGTATAAACGTCATTTTCCATACAAATAGATATACAATCCACCACATCTTGCTCTGAAGAAAGTTTCCATACTTCAGAAGCAAATTCTATATATTTAACATTATTTTTATTTACCACTTTATAATTCAAAACATTCACTCTCCTCTATATATTAGTTTGTTCCACAAGCATAGAAATAGATTTTAGCATTTCTTCAATGAAGCTTACATTCCCCCATAATAAAACCCTTAGCCTGTTTTCTTTTTCATCATATTTCATATTAATTGTTGATTTCCCCATTTTGGGGTCTTTACAATTCATTACTGCTATAAGCGTATTTGATATTCTAAAGTATTGTTCTTTATCCACATCATTTATATCAACAACAGTAGATACATTTATTTTTTGTTTTTCGTGTTCTTTAACTTCTCCATTAGTAAGAAAATCAATACTTGATTCATCACTAGCTTTTTTATTATTTATATTAACATTATTCTTTTCCATAAAAAGACTTAAATCATGACCAGAAATTCTCCATTGCTTTCCCACTTTACTTGCAGCAAGTTTTCCTTCTGTTATAAACTTTCTAATAGTTTTGTGATGCATACCTAATATTTCTGCTACTTTATCTATTGTATAAAATTGATTCTCCATAAAAAATCTACCCTTTCAAAATTGATCTATGGTCAAATTATAATAATTCTTTTTACTTACGTCAAGCATTTTATTGTATTTTATTATACTTTGTTGCACTTTATTGAACCATAATATAAAAATCTCACTACATTATTGCCTTTTCTCAACTACAATTTAGTAAAATTTATATATACCACAATTCACGATGCACATTTCACAATTACGGCTAAAATTCTTGTAATATTCTTAGAATTATGATGAAGAATTAGTTTTGCAATATATAAATCTTTATATTCACAACATTTATCATAAACTTTCTTGCATAAACAAAATAATAAGAAGGAGAACCTCATCCATAATCCGGACTTGGTTCTCCTCCATTACTTAAATATATTACAATTTATAAAGTAAACTCAACTTGTATACACTCGTTCAGTAGCAACAGCATAAGCCGCCATCATTTAATAACTTCTTTGGTTTTAAAAAATTATTTTAAGTTCAATTTTTCAATTGCCCACTCTGCCATTTCTCTTACCTTTGAATTACTATCATTACAAGCATACAGTATATGTTCTTTATATTGCTCTTTATAGTCATTTACCATTACATTAATAGCATTAACTTTCCATTTCCAAACACTTGATTTATCTATATACCAAAACTTAGGCTGCATAACTTCTTCTAAAAATTTATAATCCATTTTGATTATTTTTTCTAGAGATATCTGTTCGCTTAGCTCCTGCAAATTAGGAAATTCTTCTGTTTCCTGCCAACGATTTTTATTCATAGGACATGCATCTTGGCAGGCATCACAACCATAAACCCAATTTCCTATTTCTTCTCTATATTTTTCATTAGTCATATCTCTTCCCATAAATGTAGTTATACAAGATACACATGCTATAGGATTCATTGTATATGGTTTTGATAATGAAGCTGAAGGGCACGCCTTCATGCATAGATTGCATTTATCAGAACAAGGTCTTACATCTGGTATTTCTACTGCTTCTAATTCCTTATCAATAAGCCATGCATCCAAATACACTGATGAGCCATTTTCAGTATAAAAGAAATTATTCTTTCGAACTATTCCAAGTCCAGCTTTCATAGCTGCAAAACGTAATGGTACAAGACCAAAACCTCTTTCAGTTTCTGCTCTAAGCCCTAACTCTTGCATATATTCTTCAAATTTTACGCTATCTTGAAAATCTTTAGAATTCTTATCTTTTCTTGCATCAACCAAATAGTATTTTGCAATCATGCCTTTTAAATGTTCTGGAATATGATATTTGCCATATCTTCTCACACATATTACAATTGATTTTGCCCAAGGATAAGTATCTTGCAATTGTGTAAAACGATATTGACCTTGATAAAAACCTTTAGACTCTGGAACACGTTCAACACGTTCATCAAGTCTTTCTTTATAGCCATCTATATCAGATATTTTAATGATTCCGCACTTTTCATATCCTAAATTTAATGCTGCGCTTTTTATTTTATCTGCTAATAAAGTCATTTTCTCTACACCCTTTCTTAGGTTAGATAAAAGAATAATAAATTATATATGTTGCAATTGAATTTCTATATTTAACTCTTTATTGAGCTCTTTGTTTACTAGAATAATAAATGTAAGTTTATTATTGCAACATATATAGTATGCTTGCTTGTTATTTCTTTCACATAACCTAATTAATGATTATAATTATTCTCTTTCAACTATTAAGGCAGTCCCTTGACCTCCACCAATGCACAATGTTGCAAGTCCTTTTTTTGCATCCCTTTTTTCCATAGCATGTAGCAAAGTTACTAAAATACGTGCTCCAGATGCACCAATAGGATGTCCAAGAGCTATGGCTCCCCCATTAACATTTACTTTATTCATATCTAAGTTTAAATCTCTAGCTATTGCTATACTTTGTGATGCATAGGCTTCATTTGCTTCGATTAAATCTAAATCCTCAGCTTTTAAATTGATTTTATCTAAGGCAGCTTTTGTTGCATAAAATGCACCATATCCCATTATTGCTGGGTCTAATCCTGCTGATCCATAAGAAGTGATTTTAGCAAGTGGCTTTATTCCTAGAGCTTTAGCTTTATCTGCACTCATAATTACTAATGCTGCTGCTCCATCATTTAATCCAGATGCATTTCCTGCTGTAACTGTACCATTTTCCTTAAAAATAGGTTTAAGTTTTTTTAATGCTTCTATAGTATTACCGAACCTAGGGAATTCATCTTGGTCAAATATTATTTCACCTTTTTTAGTTTTAATTACTACAGGAACTATTTCATCTTTGAATTCTCCACTCTTTATAGCTTTTTCAGCTTTTTGTTGTGATAAAAGTGAAAATTCGTCTTGTTCTTCTCTTGTTACACTCCATTTCTCAGCCACGTTTTCTGCAGTTACTCCCATATGATAATCATTGAATGCATCCCATAAACCATCTTTTATCATTTCATCAATGAATTCTCCATGTCCCATTCTTTGTCCCCATCTTGCATTATCAAGTAAAAATGGTGCACTCGACATGTTTTCCATACCACCTACTACGATAGCATCAGCATCACCAGCTTTTATAATTTGAGCTGCTAAACTTATAGCTCTTAATCCTGAACCACAAACCTTATTAATTGTAAATGCAGGTATTTCTACAGGTAGTCCAGCTTTCACAGCTGCTTGCCTTGCTGGGTTTTGTCCAAGGCCTGCTTGAAGCACATTTCCAAAGATAACTTCATTAATTTCCTCTGGTTTAATATTTGCTCTTTTAACAGCTTCTTTTATTACTATTGCACCTAATTCAACTGCTGGTACATCTTTTAAAGTCTTTCCATAAGCTCCTATTGCAGTTCTTACTGCACTTACTATTACTACATCTTTCATTTCTTATTCCTCCCATATTGAAAAGTTCACTTGTTATTTTTTTAACAAATTTTGATATAAAAAATTTATTCGCATTAATTATTTAAGAGTTTTCATAAAACTTAATAGTTTAATTTGTAGCTGCTCTATGACTTTATATTATCAGATGATTATATATTTGTAAAATTGATATATTCGAATTGACAATTCGATTTTTTCAATATATTATTGAATTAACATAAAGATCGGAGTGAAATTAATGGATATAAGACATTTCAAAACTTTTAAAAGTATTATAGAAGAAGGTAATTTTTCAAATGCAGCAATGAAATTAGGGTATACTCAATCTACTGTTACCTCACAAATTCAGCAGTTAGAGCAGGAACTCTCAATAAAATTATTCGAAAAAATTGGACGTAATATGGTACTAACTCCTTTAGGAAAAGAATTAATACCATACGCCGATGAATTGCTTAATACAGTGAAAAAGATTGAAAGCATTGGTAAATATGGTGATAACATTACAGGAGAATTAAAAATTGCTGTTGCAGAATCTTTAATGTCTTATAAATTACAAAATGTATTAGCTATGTTTAAAGAAAAAGCTCCTAATGTAAGACTTTCTATGGTTGCGCTCAATTGCTATGACATAAAAAATATGTTAGCCAGTGGTGAAATAGACCTTGGCTTGATGTATAATGTGGGAAGTAAAAATGAAAGCTTAAATGCTGTGAAGCTTTCTGATTTTGATGTAGCTTTAGTATGCTCACCGCAATTTGAACAAGAAAAATTAGATTTCAGCACACCTAACCAAAAAATAAATACAAGCCTTATCATCAATGAAGTTGAATCCATTTATCGAAAAATACTTGAAAGTTATTTTTTTGATAAAAATATATTCCTAGATAATACAATCGAACTTGGCAGCATTGAGGCGATAAAAAAATGTGTTGCAAGTAATCTTGGAATTTCGTTTTTACCTCGTTTTACAATAGAGGAGGAGCTTGAAAATGGTAAATTAAAAGAACTCAAAGCAGGCGACTTAAATGCTAAAATCACGGCAATTTATGCTTATCACAAGAATAAGTGGATCAGCCCTGCAATGTCTTTATTTATTGAATTGGTGAGAAAAGATTTTAATATTCAATAACTATAGATAACCCAACTAAGACCTGAACTTATGCATATAACTCGCCGAAATGAATAACATACTTTTGTTCCAGTTTCTAGGTAATTCTGATGGGTGATTCTAAGGCTATAAAGTTGCACCCAAAGTGCTAGCCTCAAAGAACAAGCTTTGAACTAGCACATTTGGAACAACTTATAGCCAAAAAATCACTTCCATCAAAATTGCCAATGAAACATTCCACAAAAGTATATTACTCATTTCTGATTGGAATATATTTCATAGTCTAAGTATAGTTTATAATTATGTTATCTATATCTCTATAAAATGAACCTATCAGAAAATATGAACTTTTCTGGTAGGTTCATTTTATCAATTAGGTCACACTTCAACTACGCATCAATTTTTCTATTCTTACAAATCTTATATTTTTCTTCTACTATATATTTAGATCATTGAGATACTTCCCCTAAATTGAGCCTATCATTATTAATAGTCTACCTAATTTACCATTCAATGTTTTTTATTTTCTAGGTAGGTAATAATATCTTCTACATATCCATCATTAAACTCGTTTTCGCTTAATATATAATAATTATTTTTACTTATACCATCTATATCAACCTTGTCTTTTATATATGGAGATATTAAGAGTAAGGTATCTTCATCCTGAATTAATTTTTTTGGTCCATCATATGTAGAATCAACATAAACTTCATAATCCATATTTTTTTCTTTCAGAGTTTCAGAAAGAGATTTTTTAAAAATATTTAATCCTCTATCCATTCCAAAGGGATTTGGTCTAGCCCCTACTATTACTTT
The DNA here is from genome assembly GCF_022320765.1 of Clostridium sp. YIM B02569. Taxonomy (NCBI): domain Bacteria; kingdom Bacillati; phylum Bacillota; class Clostridia; order Eubacteriales; family Clostridiaceae; genus Clostridium; species Clostridium sp. YIM B02569. The sequence goes on from NZ_JAKJJX010000032.1 coordinate 13,759, forward strand.
GGCGATGATAATAATATTTTTCAATTTTATTTCCTCCAATATTTTTACATATACTATATAATACCATAAATTAAATTTAATTCCATGCTCTTTATCAAATGTAGCAATGAATTGGAGTATATCCAATCTACTGTTTAATTCACGAATTTACAATCTATAGCACTAACTCTCAATCAAATTATTAGGAAAAATTGGACTTCTGAACTCCAAACAAAAAAATAGTAGCCCCATGATGGCACATGGATAGCTACTAATTTTTTAACTATTATAAAATTATAGTGATACCAGTTGCCTAAGTAACTAGAATTATATGCTATATTGTTTTAAAACATATTACCGTATGTTTATTTGCCAAATTGTTCTTCCGTAATATCAAGTGTCGGAAGGTTACCAGCGCCACTTTACTTTTTAAATTAGTCAACGCATATTCCTCATTTTATCTAAAATCTTTAGTCCAATCATAGTATTATTATCTGTAGCTTTTCATCAGTATTTAGCGAAACGGATACCAACGGTTTAATTATACTAAAGTACCGCCAGATGCTTCAATACGTTGACCTGTAACCCATCCCATTTCATCCGTGCATAGACTAGCGACAACACCTCCAATATCAGAAGCTTCTCCAATTCTTCCGAGTGCAGCATAAGAGCCAATCATATCTTTCAAACCTGGATTTTTAATATAAGTATCTCCACTAAATTCAGTGTTAACAGCTCCAGGCGCTATAGTATTCACTCTTATACCTCTAGCTCCTAATTCTACAGCTAAATATCTAGAAAAAACTTCTACTGCACCTTTTGCAGAAGCATAAAGTCCAGAACCTGGGAATGTAAAGCGAGTTAATCCTGTTGAAGTGTTCACAATTCCACCTTTGTCAGCAATAAGCGGAATTAGTTTTTGTGTCAAAAAGAAAACTCCTTTAAAGTGTATATTAACTATTTTGTCAAATTCCTCTTCTGTAACTTCTAAAATAGGAGTGTGATTTGAGATCCCAGCATTATTAATTAAAAAATCAAACTGCTCTCTATTCCATTTATCCTTTAAAACATCTGATAACTTAGATGCAAAGGAATCAAATGAAGATATATTACTTACATCAAGCTGAATAGCAGCAGCTTTACCACCATTTGCTTCAATTTCTTTTACAACTTCATCTGCTTTTTCTTTTTGATTATTGTAAGTGATAATTACATCTATTCCTTTTTTGGATAATGATATTGCAGAATTTCTGCCAATTCCACGACTTCCACCTGTAACTAATGCAATTTTATTATTGGGGTTCATAAAAACCTCTCCTTTAAATATTTATTAACCATTTAGAAATTAATATCTCATTATTTATACTGCTACTTATATTTCAAAGATAGTATTAGTCATCAGTTTTAATGTTAATCCAAGAAGGTATAAGTTACTTGAAATTTAATTTCCTATGATTTATACTCATGTTAATACCTAGAGATATCTCTAGGTCAAGCTTTTTTTAATAAATTTTAAGGGGGATTTTAAAATTGACTTATACAATAAAAGATATATCAAAAATGTTTGGAATTTCTATATATACAATTCGTTTTTATGATAAAGAAGGACTTCTACCATTTGTCATGAGAAACAAGTCAGGAAACAGAGTTTTTACTGAATCAGATGTAGGTCTGTTTAGAACAATTTGCTGTCTAAAGAATACTGGCATGCAACTTAAGGATATAAAAAAGTATATTGATTTCTGCATGGAAGGTACTAGCACCATAGATTCACGAAAAGAATTACTTTTAGAACATCAAGAAGTAATTTTAAACCAAATAAATGAACTCAATGAAAATTTAGACCTTATTCATTTTAAAATAGAAAGATATTCATCTCCTGACTCAGTCCAAATTATTAACGAAGAAAGAAAAAAATTTTATGATGAAAAACGTGAAAATAACTTGATATAGTAATAAAACTTGCTCCGTTTAAACCTCTTACTTCCTCTAAATATTTATATATGTACTATAAAACAGTTTTAATAGTACATATTTATATTTGAAACTATTCTTCTATAAACATATAATAAGTTATAAAACAGTTCATATGTAAATGCATTGCAATTCTTCATAAAAATTACAATAGATCAAATATTCAATGTCTAACCATTATTTCTTCTACTAAGATTAGCTATTTACAATTTTTCAAGAAGATATTATTAAAACATATACGCTAAATTCTGCTAACTATTAATTGTTATATACTAATTTCACATTACTTATGATACGGTATTTTTACCTATAAAAATAGTCCGAAGCAAGTCATATACATACCTCAGACTATAAATCTTATTTACTTATAATATAATTCACTCTTTATTATTCTAAACTCTTTTTACTGATTAAAAAGTTTGTATAGTCATATAAATTTCTGACTATATAGTTCTTATAATTCTTTTTTCCAGATATAAAATAGTCTAAGTTATTATCATAGGCGCCTTATATTGAAAGATATACATTAATCAAATCTATTAATCTGAAAAAGTTTCAAATCTTCAGAAGCAGTTCCTAAATACAATTGACTAAGCATAATTCCACCCAGTATAGCAAATAAAATACCATTTGCTCCATAACCTAAGCAATACCATAATTTTTTATTGTTTGGGTCCTTTCCTAAAAAGCCTAAATTATCTTGTGTTGATGCAAATGCTCCACAATACCTATAATCTATTTCTATATTCAAGTCCGGAAATAAATTTTTAAGTCTTTGTTCCAATTTATCATATTGTTTTTCACATAATTTCTCATTAAATATGTCTGGCATAAAATTTATATCTTTTCCTCCAATTATTATCCGATTGTCATTAGTAGTCCTAAAATAATTGTATGGAACCTCATTATCTCTAATTACTACATCCTTATAGATTTCTCTAAGGTTTTCTATTGGTTTTGTTGCTATATTGAATGCTGTGGTTTTGATTCCAAATGCTCTTTTTGTAAAAAGTTCAGTATTATATCCTGTTGCTACTAATAAAATTTTACCTCTAACTTTATGCCCATACACGGTTTCTGATATAACTTCATTTTCAGTGTAATTAATACATGTTACTTCTGAGTTTTCATATACTCTTAATCCTTTTTCACAACTTGAATCAAGTAGTGCATGAGTAAATTTATATGGATCAAATTGCGCTCCTCCACCTTTGCTAAGTACTCCAGCCTTTACATCAAAAGAAAAAGGATTATTAGTTTCATCAATAAATTCTACCGGAAATCCAGACTCATATCTAATCTTATATTCCTGCTCAATTTCCTTTATCTCAATCTTTTTATCTGTATACAAGAAACTATCAGTTTTCTTAAAGTCGCATGTATTTCCATACTCATTTATAAATTTCTCTATTTCATTCAATGCTTTTATTCCTAATTTATATGACTTTATAACATTATCTATAGATGTATAGGCTTTTAATTCCATAGCCTTACTATCGAGTTCATATTGAAGAAGTGAAGTAGTTATGCTAGTACTGCCATGGGCTATTCTTGATTTCTCTAGAATAACAGCATCAATATTATTTTTAGTAAAATAATACCCTAAGATTGCTCCAGTGACTCCCCCTCCAACTATTATAACCTCTGTATTAATATCTTCTGTTAGATACTCATATTGTTTTTTAAGTTTATTAATTCTTCTAAAGAAACAATCTCCCTGCACATACTGTATATTCATAATAACTATCTACTCCCTTAAGTTTTAACTAAATTATAATAAAATTATTATTTGCCAAAATACTTTTAATATGTATAACAATAAATTGATACACATAACGTCAGCATCAGAAGTCATATTTCAAGAAATACTCACTTATGTGCTCTTTTTAATGGAGTAGGTAATTTTCTATAAAAAGTATGTCGATATAATCTCCATTGAGGAGTAGAAGCATCGTCTCCAAAGAATTATAAATAGCCTTAAACATTTTATATCAATGTTTAAGGCTATCTATAGCATTTATTTTATATATCATTTAGTAAAACTCTCTATCGAAAGTAATGATACTCCTATAAGAAGGATTAATACCATATATCACATCTTGTATTTGAGCTTGTAGTTCCTTTTTTTCGCTATCTTTAAAACTAGTCTTGTCCAATACCACATCAAATAATATGGTTTTTTCTTCACTTTTTCCAACAACTCTAAAATCATGCATAGATACTACGCCCTTTATTACTTTAATCTTTTCATAAACTTCTTCTTTTAAGGCTGTAATCTCAGGGCTGTCTGTGTTAATTGGGTCCATATGAATTGAAAGATATACATTCATTCGTTTACCAATTTCCTTCTCAGCCTTATCTATAACATCATGCAGTTCCATAATAGATATATTACTTGGAACCTCAGCATGCAAAGAAGCCATATATCTACCTGGACCATAATTATGAATTACAAGATCATGTACTCCGCATATATATTTATAACTTATTACGCTGCTTTTTAGTTCTTCTACAAATTCCTTTTCTGGTGCTTTCCCAATTATAGTACCAAGCATTTCTCTTCCAAGTCCTATACCTGAATGGAGAATAAAGAGAGATACAATTAATCCTATATATCCATCAATGGGAAAGGTTGTAAACTTTGTAATAAGCAAAGAAAATGTAACCATAGATAGAACTAATATATCAGTAAATGATTCTAATGCTGATGCTTTGAGTGCAGACGAATCAATAACATTACCTATATAATTTGTAAACCTGTTAAGAAAAATTTGCAATGGTATTGCACACAGCATGCAAATAAAACTTACTTTATCAAAAGGTATAGTTACAGGATGTAAAACACGCAAAAATGAGCTTCTTAGAAATTCAAATCCTACTACAAGTATGGCACCAGAAAATAAAAGCGCAGTTATATACTCTATTCTTCCATAACCAAAAGGATGCTTATCATCTGCCGGACGATTTGCAAGTTTAAAACTAAATATTGTAACTAACGAAGATAATGCATCTGTTAGATTATGAAAAGCATCTGCCGTAATGGCTATACTGTTTAGAAATAAACCAATAACAATTTCTAGAATAAGAATAGAAGAATTTATTATTATCCCGACATTTCCTCCAAGAGTCCCGTAAGATTGCCTTACTGATTGGGAATTTACATTTTTGTGGTCTTTAACAAATTTTCTTATTAAAAAATCAAAAATAGATTTCATATATTTCGCCTTCCACCGTTTTATCTTATTTATTCCACGTATGTTTATATATGCGTTTAATCAATAAATTAACACTATAAACTAATTCAATAATTCAGCGTATTATTAAATATTATACCATAAAATTCCTTATACAGCATAATAAACAGCTCATATGCTAATGAGCTGTTTATCTTATATATATTTAGAGCAACTGATAGGCAAAAAAACTAATTTATTTAATTAATCCTAGTTTGCTACTACTTGATTATTTTTTATTTTATTATTAAAAATAATATATAGTATTGCTCCAGTTAAAAAGGTAATTATTTCTGTAATGGTCATAGACCATATAACACCATGCAATCCATAGAAATTATTCAATACTATTATGACAGGAATAAAAAGAATTCCTTGTGTAATTCCCATAATTGTTGATGGTATTCCTTGACCTGATGCTTGAAAAATTCCTGTAAATAATGTAGTAAATCCATTGAAAAGTGCGGAAATAAGCATGGCTGCCATGATATAAACTCCGACACTTAATACTGCTGAATCATTAGAAAACAGACGAATAATTACATTTCTAAAAATAAAAACTAAAGTAACAAATCCGCCTGACAATCCTAAAATCCATAAAGCTGATTGTTTTATACTGTCTTTTAATCTCTTAAAGTTTTCATTAGAAAAATTATATGCAATTAAAGGGATGATTCCTAATGCGAGTCCCATTGCAAGAAATTCTGGTACTTGTACAAGTCTCAAGGCAATACCAAAACTAGCTACCACACTTTCTCCATATCTAATTGAATAATTATTCAAAAGAAGAGTTGTAATAATTAGAAAACCAGCTAGGAACAATTCAGAAACTCCAACTTTATATATCTCTATTTTATCTTTAAGGGAAATATTAAAATTCTTAATAAATCCTTTTAAATTCTCACTTTTTGTTTCCAAGTAGTAAATATAATAAATTGATGAAGCTATATTAGCTAAAATCATTGATACTGCTACTCCAATAACATTAAATTTAAATACTAGTATAAATAATGGGTCAAATATAAGACCAAAAATTGTACTTACAACCATTCCGAACATTGATTCTTTTGATGCTCCTTCTGCTCTCACAACTTGCTCCAATGCGAAGTTCATTATAATTGCAAAACCACCAATAAACATAGTTAAAGAATAACTTTTTGTATAATTAATAATAGCGGAAGTATCTGCCCCCAAAATCTTAACAATAGGATTAAGTGCTATTATAGAAATTATTCCAAGCAAAATTCCTATGATAATACTGCTATAAAAAGAATATCCAGCTATCTTCTTAGCTTTCTCTTTATCTTGTTTAGCAATAAGACGAGTTATAAATGTTCCGCCTCCAGCCCCTAACATATTTCCAAAAGCCATTAGTATAGTGAAGATTGGTAGTCCTAAAGTGATAGAAGTTAACATATCTGTATTGTTTAATAGTCCAATAAAAAAAGCATTAATAACGTTATATATTGTACCTACTGACATACCGATCATCATAGGAATAGATAAATGTGCAATTGCCTTAGTAATCGGTGCACTTTCTAAATAATATTCGTTTGAAAATTTTTGTTTCATAATTTCATCCTCCATAATAAGTATTATTAGAATTCGTATTCTTAGAATTCTAAGTTTTTAGTTATAAGTTATTATATTAATAACTTATAGATTTCTATCTACTTTCAATAACAAAGCTAACAAAGTTTCCTTCTCTTGTTCCGTCAAGTTTGCAATAATATTTTCCTCTGCCTCAGCTACCAATTTATTAAAATCTTCTATGAGTTCAGCACCTTTAGGCAGTACATATATATATTTTTGTCTCTCATTTTCTTTAGGAATTCTTCTTTCAATATATCCTTTTTTCTCTAATCCTTGCAGCATACTTGTAATACTTGCTTCTGTACGTTGAAAGACTTTTGCCAAATCTTTTTGAATAATACCACTGTCTTGGTGTTCATAAATATAACCAATCATACGTCCTTGTTGAGAATTCAATCCTAACTTTTTTACTTTTTCATCAGAACTGAGTTTCATTTTTATCGCAATACTTCTAATTACTTCTGAATATGGTGTTTCTATAGAGTATCCAGAATTAGTCATTCAAATCCCTCCTAAACTTCACTTAGAATTCTAACTATTTATAGTTTAACAATTAGAGTTGCAAGTGTCAATATTTATTTCTTATAATTATTTTTATATTTATAATATTTCTTTTTTACATGCTATCTTTTACTTATGATACATTTCACCGTATCAGTAATAAGTGATAACAACTATATCTGTACTTTACAGATTTCTTTTAATTCGTTAATATCATCATTATTCATAGTATAAGTATCATATCCTACTACAGTATCTTTTGTTTCCCAATTTTTTATTTCAAATAACTTTGAAATACTATTAGGAACATCTCTATCATTAGTGTTTCTTCCTATCTTTCTCACAAGATATAATTCCATAAAATATAATGAACCCAATGAATTTAATAGATTTTCAAATTTTCCCACTTCATAATTTTCAATCCTATTGTGCTTTACCTCATTATAATCTCTCCACCAAAATAATTGACTTGAATCAGTACCTCCATCAAAGGACAAATCTGCTTATTTCCGTCTTTTGCAACTTGTATATACACAAACCTAACTTCAAGTGACAACGCTATTAGTCCGATATAAGTTACTTTAAATACATAAATTAGTTTTAAAAAACATTGAGCCAATATCCAACTTATAAAAGTTATGGCACCATTGGTAAATTCAGTGTATAATGTAATAAGTTCTCACGTTACTCGAATTATTTTTAATAGTTGACATTTATTACATAAAAAAGCGTAATGCATTAATAAGCTCAGATGAAAGTTAGTTTAAGTGGATTATAGAATAATTGGTCGAACTAAAATACATAGATTATATCTGACATCTTTTTTACGAGGGGGATGAAGTAATGATAGTTGAGGATTGTAGTAAAGAGAATCTTATGCTTGAATTGGTCAAGTTAAAGAAGAGGAATAATGAACTAGAATTGCAATTGAAAGAAAAAAACCTTCCTAATTCTATTGAAATGGATCATATGGAATGCAGGTTCCATATGAACACTCTTTTAGAAAGCCAGGCACAGCTTGAATCAGAGCTTGAAGATGCCAAACTTTTACAAAGTATAAGCATGGAGCTTGTTTCTGGTGGAGATATTCAATTACTATATGAAAGAATTATTGCTGCTGCAATGCAAATAATGCACTCGGATTACTCAACCCTGCAAGAATTGCATACTGAAGAAGGCGGCGTTGGCAGGCTTAGAATTATAGCCCTTCGAGGATTTGACCCAGAAGATGCAAAATTTTGGGAATGGGTAGACGGCAAAACCGCCTGTACTACTTGCGCAGAAGCCTTACGAAGGGGACACCGAATCGTTGTGTCTAATATGGAAGAGTCAGATTTGCTAAAAGGTAGTGAAGACCTTAAGACATTTTTGGAAGTTGGCATTCATTCTGCCCAGTCAACTCCTCTAATTTCCCGAAGTGGTAAAATGCTAGGAATGTTCTCTACTCACTGGAAAAAACCTCATGAGCCATTAGATCGTGAATTGAGACTTCTTGATGTTCTTGCTCGTCAAGCCGCTGATTTAATTGACCAAAGACAATACGAAGAAAGTCTTTGGAGAGCAGAGAAGGAAAAAAGGGAAACCATTGAAGCTGCAATGAAGTTAAAGGATGAATTCCTCTATCTTATTTCCCATGAATTCAAAACACCAATTGCTGTTATTAGCTCGGCCCTTCAGACAATAGAAGCAGTGCTGAAAGATAGCATATCAGAAAGATTAGGTAGATACTTAAATATTATAAAAGTGAATACAAATAGACAATTACGACTAGTGAATAATCTTCTTGACATTACACGATATAATTCTGGACATATTAAGCTGAATAATAATATTAGAGATATAGTTTCTATTACAAAATCCATCGTAAGCTCAATAGAAATATTCGCAAGACAAAAGCAGATCAACCTAAATTTTATGTCAAGCTTGATAAAGAAGGAAATTTATGTGGACGACGAGAAATTTGAACGTATAATATTAAACCTATTGTCAAACGCCTTAAAGTTTACACCAAATGGTAAGGATGTACATGTGTCTCTTTCGATTACAAATCATAAAAACAAAGAGTTTATTGGTGTGAGTGTAAAGGATGAAGGAATAGGCATACCCATTGATAAGCAAAGAGTTATCTTTGAACGTTTTGGACAAGCTGATACAAGTCTCTCTCGAAGGGCAGAAGGTACTGGTTTAGGCTTGTACCTTGTAAATCTTTTAATAAAAGTAATGGGGGGAGAAATACTTTTAGACAGCGAACCAGGACAAGGAAGCACATTCACGGTTCTTTTACCTATAGAAGAACCAGGTGCGTTTGAAGAAAAAAGCTTTTGTAATGCAAGTAGCCAGTTTATAAGCTACGACGAACGGGTTATCCAAGCTGCATCAATTGAATTTAGCGACATATATTTCGATTAATTGTAAAATATAAATTTAACCCATACACTATAGCATCTACAACATAGAGGAGCAAATAAAAAAGAGCAGATTTTCTCTTTTTTATTACTTAATTTAGGAGCTGCTACCATCATTGGTTCTCCTAAAATAATTTTCATAAAAACCTCATTTACTTATGGTACGCTTCACCGTAACTATTGTAAATGAGGTACTTCTATTCTATTCCACTATATATATTCTACATAGCACTTAAAACAAAAATTCATTTTCCCAATCAAAATCACCAGACTCTTCATAAGATAATGGCCAATGACCACACCACTTAGGCACTTTAGGTTTTTCTACCCTATCTATACTTGGAGTATAAGGCTTTATATCTAAAATACTGCTATTGTTCATTGCATCAATATAAGTAATATAGATTCTGCTATTATCATAATCAATATGTGTTATTTCAGCTATGGATAATGCTATTGGATTCGGCCTTTGAGGTGACCTAGTTGAAAATACTCCTAACTTTTCAGGAGCTTTTTTATAAGGTTTATTTACTTCAATAGCTGCTCTACTTTCATTATTATCACATTTATCAAACCACCAAAGTACGTCAATGTGAGAAAACTCTTCTAATCCCTGAAGCCCTTTTACATACTCTTTATTGATTTGAATAAACATCCCTTCTCTTTCCACATTAATTTTACCAATTTCTTTTAATTGCATAATATTTACCTCCTAGATATTTATCTTACATAAAAATAATAGACCCTCACATGATGTGAGAGTCAACAATTTTATTTTAATGGAATCTGTATTTCAGTAAGATATTCATCTGGATTGTTAGTGTCATTTTCACCTATATGACATATCTGTCTAGAAGGACTTTCTGCCATTTGTTCATTATAACTTTCAAGATAATATGCAAGCATTTCATATACCTTTGCTAAATTTTCATATTTCCCATAAACCATTGCATATGCCATTTTCTCTACTTCCTCTATTTCTCTATATATAAACTTGTCTTTGTTTTCTCCTAATTTATCTACAATAATCCCGACTTCAACATCAACATTTTCATCTTTATGTTCAATATCATGATACATTGCAACATTATTGTACATATCCTGCTTTATAGAAATTTTTTCTTTATTAATAAAATCACATAGCCTATTCCATAAAACTTTCTCATGAAAATAAGTTGGAATTATATCTCTAGTAGATAGCATCAGTATCTTGTCCACTTTCTTAAAACTTATACTACAATGTATTTCAAAATTCTTTTTTCCAATTTCATTTATTGCATTATTTATTTTTTCTATTCTCTGTTTTTCAATATCTATCCCTTTATTAATCTGCATTTTCTTTTTTTGTAATTCATCCACTATATTTAATTCTTTATGGCCTAATATAATTTCTTTTATTTCTGCTGTTGAAAATTTTGTATCTCTCAATAAGATTACTTTTTGAAGCACTGATATCTGTTCAGCAGAATACATTCTATATCCTGTAAACAAATCAACATTTGCAGGTTTTAATATTCCGATTTCATCATAATATCTTAACATTCTAATTGAAACCTGAGTCAATTTTGAAAACTCTCCAATTTTAAACATAATATTCCCTCACCTTAACTAACTACCAATATATAAATAATCCTCACTACAAATTGTTTTTTGCCTATTCCTCAAATTTGTTTCTAATTGTATTATAACATATTTTGCAAATATACTATTGCTTATGATACAGTATTTTCACCTATAAAAATAGCCTTAGGCAAGCTATCTGCATCAATGCCTAAGGCTATAAACCTCATTTACTTATGATACGGTTCACCCTTCATTATCCTAAGCTTTCTTTATAAATTAAAAATTTTATTTAGTTACATTAAATTACCTATTGCAGACATTCCTATAATACTTTCTTCTAAATATAAAACAATCCAATCTATAATCATAGACAAGGCTTCTAATTATCCAGAGCATCTATTCTTTCGCCAAAGGTTTATCTCTTTATAGATTACATCTTGATTTCCTCATTAATAATTCCACCATGAACTCCACAATTTTATTATCTACTCAAAATTTTTTCTCTCTCAATATAAAAATCTGTTTTCATATCACAAAAGCAAATTCACAATAACTTTTTTAATTCCACGCCTTCAAACCCGCATTATACAAGCATATTCTTCAGAATATCAGAATATATATTCTAGTATTCTGAAGAATAAATATTGTTAAGAATATATCTTCTTAACAATATAAGAATGTTATATATGTTGCAATTCACAATGCACATTTCACAATTTACAATTACGACTAAAATTCTTGCAATATTTTCAGAATTATGATGAATAATTATTTTTGCAACATATATATGTTACAGATTGTGTTAATTCCTGGGTTTCTTTTTTATAGAGCATATTATTGAATATCTAATAACGATATCTAGAATCTCATTTTCATTATGAATAAATAAAATAATATACGGGGTAATGCAATAACAGATAGTATTGCAATTGCAGTATGTACTTTTTTCTCATCTGGTAATATAAATAAGAAAAACTTATATCCTAAAATGCCAATGAATCCACCCATACAATTTAGAATTATGTCATCAATGTCTGATGCCCCAATGCCAAAAATCCCCTGAATGATTTCAACAAACAAACTTACTATAAATACAAACAACAAATTTATTATTACTCTTTTATCATTTTTGAATAATAACAAATATGCACCAAGAGGAATAAAGATAACTATATTTCCAACTACATTACCAAAAGCGAATTTTTTTATAGAGGCAGAGCTACTAAATAGATATCCCTTTATACTATAAAAAGGAATGAGATTGATTGACCTATGCTCAAAATTAGAGATTCTTGATAAAAACAATATTTTAATTAATAAAAGTATGTAGCAAATGAAAACACCGTATAAAAAGAATGTTTTGATTCGTTTCCGTTTATTCATAATTACCTCCTTGAAGTAGAAAATGAATATTCAAAGCTTTTATCTCTCTAAATATTCATTTTTCACAAGATTATTAATATATATGTTGCAATTCACAATACACAATTGCGGCTAAAATCCTTACAATTCTTTTATAATTATTATGAAGAATTATTTTTGCAACATATATTTTTTTTATTCTAATTTAGTTCGTTATATTTTAACATAATCCAATTTACTTAATAACTAATTTCATTTATTTGTAATAATCATTTAAGACTTCTATACTCTTATACTTAAATCTTATATAAAAATTTAAGTTATCATTTAAATTTAATCTCTAATTGTGTTTAATTTATGAAGGAGATACTCTTTTTTATTCAATGGATCATAAGTTACTTTCTGACGTGTCTTTGCAAATTCAGCTGGAACTTCCTTATATCCATAAATTTTTGTTATAAACATCCCCTTACCTTGTGTATATGAAGCTATTTTCATTTTATATTCTTTTGAATTTTCTACTGGAATTAGTCCTTTTATTGAAAATTCATCCTCTATAACAACAGGATTATCAAAAGTTGCCCTCATAGTTTCCAAATCCCAAATAGCTTTACTTAAAACATTTTGAGGAATCCTTAATTCAAACTCGTGTAATGGTTCTAATAAAACAGTTTGTGCTTCAAATAATGCTTCCATAAATATCATAGGTGTTACATTCCTAAAATCTGCTGGAGTACTTACTGGACTAAAAAATTCACCACAGGTAAGTGTAACTTTTGCATCCGTAACTTCCCATCCAAACAGCCCTTGTTTGCTAGTCTTAATAACTGCCTCTTCAATTGCATTTTGAAAAGATTTTGGCAGTGATCCTACTGAAACATTAGAAATATACTTAAGTCCTTCACCTCTTCCCAAGGGTTCTATTTTCAAGCCTACTGTTGCATAAAAAGGATTTAATTCGTCATTCATATACATTATTGCTGTTCCAACACCTTTAGGTGCTTCCTTATAAATGGTCTGAACATTTGAAAATTCTACTTTTATTCCATAGAAATCATCTATTATAGAACTCAGTATTTCCATTTGAACTTCACCAAATAAATTAACATGAATTTCTTTATCTAAATCGTTCATTTCTAATTGTAATAACGGGTCTTCCTCTGAAAGAAATGTTAGCGCCCTAAATAACTCAGTATTTTTTTCTTTATCTATTGCAGAAATAGTTGTTTTTAATGTTGGTTTAGCCATAGATATCTTTTTAACTTTATTATTTGAAATTCCAATTATATCCCCAACTTTGAAACTTGCAAGTCCATATAAAATACCTATATCCCCTGCTTCTATCCTCTGCACCTCAAGAACTTTCCCGTCTTCTAAGCTATTAATTTTCTTTACCTTTTCTGCTGCCTCCTTATTAGGAATTTGAATTTTATCTCTTACAGATATTTTTCCTTTAAATAATCTTACATAAACCTTCTTCTCGTTGGTATTTGTCCTCTCGATTTTAAATACCACTCCAGATAAATCATCTTCAGAATCACCATTTGCGCATGGAAAATAACTGCAAATACCATCTAATAAATCTTCAATTCCAAGGCCAATCGCTGCTGCACCACAAAATACTGGATATAAACCTCCTTCTTTTGCATATGATACAAACTTTTCATGTAATTCTTCTTTTTTAATTTCCATACCACTAATATATTTTTCCAGAAAACCTTCATCTAAGTCTGATAAAACATCAATAACATTGTCATTTATCATACCTGAATCAGATAGATTTTTTATATAAACATCTTTACTTCCTTCATCATATGCTTCTTGTAATTTAACTACTTTATTGGACATATTCTTCTTTATCTCTTCTAGTACTTTATTAGAATTTGCTCCAACTCTATCTAATTTATTTATAAAAATTATTGTTGGAATGTTTAACTGCTTTAAGGTATTAAATAGTATTCTTGTTTGCGATTGAATCCCTTCTACTCCTGATATAACTATTATTGCCCCATCTAAAATGCTTAATGAACGTTCAACTTCTGAAATAAAATCTACATGACCTGGTGTATCAACAATATTTACTTTAACATCATTCCAAGTGAAAGATGCGGTCGACGATTTAATAGTAATTCCTCTTTTGCGTTCAAGCTCCATGGAGTCTGTCTGTGTATTCCCTAAATCAACTCTTCCAACTGATTTTATAGCTCCACTACAATATAATAGATTTTCTGTTATAGTTGTTTTCCCAGCATCTACGTGTGCAACTATTCCTATATTAATTATTTTCTTCATAATCGCCACCTCCTACTCTATCAGCCACCTTTTTATCCATTCTCATAGAAACAATATAAAGCGCTAATACTGGCGTTACTAATAACGAAGTACATGCTATACCAACACTTACTGAAATATTTGTAGCTATAATTCCTATAATTGGTCCACCTAAAATTTGACCTAAAGAATTTATTTGTCCATTCATAGAAAGGACAGTAGCTCTAGCCTTATCATCTATATGTCCATTAAGCCATGCGCTGAATATAGGCTCATTTGTAGCCCTAAAAGTATTAGTTGCTAAATAAGCTATTAACATTAAGTTAAAATTTTTCGTAATAGCAAATATAAACATAAATAATATATAAAATATATTTATACCTAGTAGAAGCTTTCCATTATGCTTCTTATTATCATCAAGCCTCTTTGACATAAAATGCATAACTATAGCACTTAATAGCATTCCTGCAATTCCAAAAATCCCAAACCAAGTTACTGGATTAAGATTCCAAAGCTTAGGAAGCATAGTATCTTGCAGAAAATGTGCATTAGAAAGTCTATCATACCCTTCGCTAGACAATCCATAAAACAAAGTTACAGAAAGTAAAATCATAATTATAGATTTACTTTTTGTAAATTTAAGGCCAGACTTAAAAGTATACCCCATCTTTTTAAATGTATTTAAATCATCCGGAGCAGCTGGCTTAAAATTATTTTCAGGCATGTTTATTCCTAAAAATACTGAAAAAATCATAAATACAACACCACTAATTATAATAGGCAGTCTTATAGAAAAATTAGCTATTATAGTACTTAGTACTATTCCAATAACTGAAGCTATTTGTCCTACTTGTGCTCCCTTCATATAAATTCGATCCAAATCCATAACTTTTTCTTCTTCCGCAATCCATGCTTCAAGAGATCCGCTAATAAAAGTAGCGCCTAATCCCCATACAATCTGTGCTGCTAGTACAAAAACAAAACTTGAAATAGATCCTTCTAAAATAAAGCCTAGTCCTGTCAAAACTACACCTATAATAATGGATAGTTTACGACTATAAACATCTGCAACTATACCTGTTGGAATTTCAAATATAAAACATGCCGTTTCTAAAGTAGTTCCAACAAGTATAAGCTGAAGTGGATTTAAATGAACATTTTCAATGTGATACACTATCATAACTGTTGCTGTCAATGAAAAACACATTGCAGTAATAGCTGAAAATAATAAATAAATTTTATATGCTGAAAGTTTATTAACCATTAATAATCACCATCCTAGTATTTCTTAAAAAATTTGTCTTTCTTTTGCAATCTTCAATTTTAAATATATAAATTATCATAACATTCTCCTTAAAAATAAATAAAAAAGGCCGCAAATGAACATAATAATTCATTTACAGCCTTATAATCATATAACCTAAATACAAACATGAAATATACAACTTTAATTCATATAACTTATGACTAAGGTAAACTATATAAATTAAAATCTCATAACATATCTATAAATGTAGCAAAAATAGGCATAAAAATACCGTGTCTAGAACACGGCTTCCTACTATGCAGATAAAGATGTAACATGCTCATTATAATACCGATTATTTTTAGAGTACACAAATAAAACTTGAGTCATTCAAGCTTTTTTTCATATACTTTTTAAAATAATCCTTATTCAGTTAGTTTAGTTAAAAACTACCTCTTTGCGCATATTTACATCACCTTTACATTTATATTCTTTTCATGTTTATATTTTAGTATAGTTACATCATATATGAATTTTAAATTTTTTTCAATGCTTTTATTTTTTAGGCTATATTAAATAATAGTGTTAATAATGAAGGATATTATGAATAGAACTCATTCGGTGAGTTCTATTCATTTTCTATAACTTCAAAATATACTCTTTACCCTCGTATAAGTTTTCTCCACCATTACATTCATATGGTATGTTCCTAATATATAAAAATCCTAACTTGTCCAATATTTTACCAGAAGCAGGATTTTCTTCTGCATATCTCCCCATTATTTCTTTTATCCCTAAATCTTCTTTATCAAATTTTATAACTTCCTACATTGCTTCTGTTGTGTAGCCAAAGCCCCATGCTTTTTTACCCAAATTATATGCTATCTCAAATTTCTCATACTCTTCTTCAACATAAATTAGTCCAGTTCCAAGCAAATAACCTGTTTCCATTAATCATTATTAATTTCATAAAAGTTGGTCATTTTCAGTAAGTTCTCAAATATATTTTACTGGTAATATATCACCTACTTATCCATTAACTAACAAAACACTTTCTTTACAACAATAGAAATAAGTGCTAATATTAATATAACGATAATTATTATCAATTAATAATAATTATAAATTTAAGAATATAAATAATAACATTATTTTAGATAAATTAATAAATAAATAAGGAGGTTTTTATTATGAATTATAATATTCTTATTGGAGGCGCTGCAGGTCAAGGCGTTGATACCACTGCTTCCATACTTGAAAAATTGTTAAAAAAGTCAGGATATAGTGTTTTTACTGTAAAAGATTTGATGTCTAGAGTAAGAGGCGGTCATAATTTTTCACTTATACGATTCGGAAATGAAGAAGTACTTTCCCATACTTATGAAGTTGATGGAATTATTGCATTAAACGAAGATACTGCTGAACTTCATAAAGATAAGCTAAAGGAAAATGGTTTTATATTGGGTGACTCTGATTTTGATATTAATGATGATAGAGCTATAAAAGTTCCTATGAAGAAAATAGCTAAAGAACTTGGAAATCCTAAGGTTACTGGTACCATTGCTGTTGGTGCAGCTATAAAGCTTTTTGGAATTGAAAATACAAATATAGAAGAATCTCTAAAATCATCAGTAAAAGAAAGATTTTTAGAAGTTAATATTAAAGCTGCTTTGATAGGTTACGATAGTGTAGAATCTAAATTTAGCTCTCAACCTGGGAGCTTCTCAGATTATTTGATATTAAACGGTAATACTTCTTTAGCTTTAGGAGCTATAGCTGCAGGATTAAAATTCTATTCCGCTTATCCTATGTCTCCTTCTACATCAATTCTAGAATATCTCGCATCGATTTCACAAAAAGCAGATGTGCTAGTTGAGCAAGCAGAGGATGAAATCGCAGCAATAAATATGGCTATAGGAGCTTCTTTTGCAGGCGCAAGAGCTATGACCGGAACTTCTGGAGGAGGATTTTGCTTAAAGGTTGAGGCCCTTGGACTATCTGGTATGGCCGAAATACCTTTAGTAGTCGTTGATGTTCAAAGACCAGGCCCCACTACTGGACTTCCAACTAGAACAGAACAAAGCGATCTTAAGTTTGTCATTTCTGCATCACAAGGTGAATTTCCAAGAATGGTTATAGCAATACGTACGATTGAAGATGCATTTTATCAGACTATTAGGGCTTTCAACATGGCAGAGAAATACCAAATTCCAGTAATACTCTTAAGTGACCAATACTTAGGTGATGGTATAGCTTCTGTTAAGCCTTTCGATTTAAATAGAGTTAAAGTTTATAAACCTGCTGAAGTAAATATAAAAGATGGAGAATATTTAAGATATAAAATAACTGAAGATGGTGTATCTCCAAGACTTATTCCAGGAAAAACAAAAAACTTTGTAACAGCAGATAGTGATGAACATGATGAAATGGGTAAGATTACTGAATCTGCAGAAGTAAGAAATGAAATGATGGATAAGCGTATGAGAAAACTTAGTAATTTAAAACTTGATTTAGAAGAGCCAGAATTTTTTGGTGATGAAAATTGTGATAATTTGCTTCTAGGCTGGGGATCTACCTATGGTGTTATAAAGGAAGCAGTAAAATTGTTAAATGGAAGAAATGTTGGCAGTTTTGGAGCCCTTTTATTTGGAGATGTGTATCCATTACCTCAAAAAAAACTTAATGAAAAGGCTAAAGTGGCTAAAAAAATTATTGATATAGAACAAAATGCTACTGGTCAATTAGCGGATCTTATAAGAGAACAAACAGGAATAAACTGCGATTATAAAATTTTGAAATATGATGGTAGACAAATATCTGCAAATGAAATTGTAGATAGAATTATAAAGGAGGTTTAGGATATGAGTGAACAATTTCATACTTACGAAACAGCTTGGTGCCCAGGCTGTGGTAATTTTAATATATTAGAAAGTTTAAAAAGAGCGTTAACTGAATTAGGAAAGGACCCTTATGAAGTTTTAATGGTTGCAGGAATTGGCCAAGCCGCTAAGTTGCCTCAATATATAAGTGCTAATAGTTTCTGTGGTTTACACGGTAGAGCAATACCTGCTGCAGTTGCTGCTAAAATGGCAAATGATAAGCTAACAGTTATAGTAGATTCTGGTGATGGTGATACCTATGGAGAAGGTGGAAATCATTTTATCCATAATATAAGAAGGAACACCAATATAACTCATTTTGTTCATGATAACCAAATATATGGTCTTACAAAAGGTCAAGCCTCTCCTACTTCTGGAATAGGTCTAGTAACTGGGGCTCAAACTACTGGAAATATCAATGCCCCATTAAATCCTGTAGCTTTAGCTATAACACTTGGAGCAGGCTTTGTTGCCAGAGCCTTTAGTGGAGATATGGATCAGCTTGTTTCAATTATGAAGGAAGCAATTTCTTATAAAGGATATGCTATGGTGGATATTTTTCAACCTTGCGTAACTTTTAATCATATTAACACTTTCTCCTTCTATAAAAATAGAGTTTATTCTTTAGATGAAAATTACGACCCTAGCAATAAACTTGCTGCACTAGAAAAAGCTATGGAGTTTGGAGATAAGATTCCAACTGGAATTCTATATAGAGAAGATAAGGAAAGCTTTAGTGAAAGAAATGTTGTTTTAACTAAAGGTACAGCTCTTATTGACAGACCTTTCAATCCTTCTATTATAGAAGAACTTACTTCTCAGCTTGTATAATTTAATTTATAGTTATGAGCATTAAAGATTATTTCAACAAACAAACTTGATATAAAAGAGCAATAACAAATTTGTTATTGCTCTTTTATCCTTTTTGAATAATGACAAATATAACCAAAGGAAATAAAACTAATTTCACTTATTTGGTCTATTTAATAATTTAGTTTTCAAAAAAGGAAGCTGATAGCGGTTGTCTTTCTGTAAATCTTTTAAAGCTATGTTTAGGATATCCTACCATTACAACTCCTGTTATTTTCTTTTTCTCTGGAATGTTAAAAATCCTGTACATTGGTGAATTATCACCACGAGCACAAATTTCAAATACTCCTGCCCAACATGATCCAAGTCCAAGAGATGGAGCATACAATTCAAGATACGATAATGAAAGAATTGAATTTTCTCTACCATTACGAAAATCTTCATCAGCCAAAGTTATAATTATACTAGGTGCATCTCTTAAGATAGTGTCAACTTTAGTATTCTTGTAGCCACTAATCATTCCTGCTAATACCTTGCTCAAAGTTTCATTATTTTCAAACCAATTAATGCATTCCTCAACTGCTAATTCAATTGTTTTTTTATCGTCTACTATTAGATATGATATACCTTGTGAATTACTTGCTGTTGGGGCCAAATGTGCAACATCAACAAGTTCCAATAACTTTTCTCTTTCAACTGGTATATTCTTATATGAACGAATAGATCTTCGTGATCTAATAAAATTCTTTACTTCTTCTGGATTTAGCCTTTTGATTTCTCCTATCTCACTTTGCATAGCTAATGGAGATTTCTTATTATCTATAGCCTCTTTTGGACATACAGCCACACAATGACCACATTCTATGCATGCATTAGGATTGACTTCTTTTGGGCCATCCGCTTCTAGTTTTAATACTCCTGTTGGACATTCCACCACGCACATTCCACATTTTATACATTTTTCTTTACTTACAGTTATTAAGCTCATTTTTATTCACTCCTTATTAATTTTTGCACTCGCATAATGATACGAATACACTTAATTTTTATTTAATTTATAATACATGTTAAAAAATTTTTCCAAAACTTGCTTCTTTCCATTAATTTTTCATTTTAACTCATGTCCATTACTTTTCCACAAATGTATCACTCTCATTATCACCTCCTTTAGCCATGCTTAGTATCTTTTTGAGAACAATCATTCTAATTGATCTAAAAAAATTATGTATTCAAAAAATCTACAATATTATTCACTTTTCTTTATTCACTAAATTTCTTATATTATTGGTTTGAATAGTGTCTATACTCTTCTAATATGCAAAAGGGCTCAGCGGAACATAAACAGTTTTGAGAACGTTCATTCTAATTAGCATAAAAGAATTAGCTATTTAATAAATCCATAAAAAAATCTGCTATACGATGTAATTTTTCTTTGCTCGCTGACATTCTTAACTGCACACGAATTCCAAGCAATGTATTTTGAAGTATTTCTGATAAAACTTCTGGATCATACTTGCAAGAAAATTCACCTGTCTCCATGCCTTTTCGAACAAGATCAGCAAGTAGTTGTTCTGTTTGCATAAATATCTTTTCAATTTTTTCTTCTATCTCTTTATCCCTAAGAGCCATCTCTGTTGCTGAATTTACAATTAAGCAACCCCATTGTTTATCTTCATATCCTTGGATTGTAAAATCAAATATAAATTTTATAGCTTGTTTTGCTGTTTCTGCATGTGAAATTCCAGCCTGCATTTTATTTTTTATTAATTCTGCATAAAAATCTACAGTTCTTAAGAATAATGTGTGTTTATCACCGAAGGTATCATATAAACTTCTACGATGTATTCCCATATGCTCTACTAAATCATTTAAAGATGTCTTTTCGTAGCCTTGCTTCCAAAATAATTCCATAGCTTTCTGAAGAACTACATTTTCATCAAATTCTCTGCTTCGTCCCATCAAGTTCCCTCCTTTATACAATTAATATTAGCATTTTGAGAACGATCGGTCAAGAATTATTTACATACTTAATCATACCTATATTTTCGCACATTACATGCTGGAAAGAAAAGTTACCTGGCACAACACAAGAGCCCCTACCCTAGCCTACAATTTTCTGCCTAAAACACTTCACTAAATAGGTTTATACTAATTTCTCTTTTGATCTTGATCTTAATATAACGTCATCCCTTTGAAGCCAATTCTTCTGCATATGCTTTTCCAATACCAGATGACGCTTCTGTAACCAAGATAACTTTTCCCTTTTAATTAAACATTTTCTTAACCTCTTAAAATAGATCAATTATTTGCCTCTATTATTTCCT
Organism: Clostridium sp. YIM B02569; assembly: GCF_022320765.1. Lineage (NCBI taxonomy): Bacteria > Bacillati > Bacillota > Clostridia > Eubacteriales > Clostridiaceae > Clostridium > Clostridium sp. YIM B02569. The sequence goes on from NZ_JAKJJX010000032.1 coordinate 35,899, forward strand.
TCAATTTAACATTTTGATTAATAAATCTAGCTTTACTTTTTTCTTGCTTAAGCCGTATATCATTCTGTGGACAATGATTAATACAGGCTAAACACTGCTCACAATTTCCTTTATAAACAGGTTTAGTATCTACATTAATATTATTTACTGGACAAACTTTCTCACAAACTTTGCAGCTATTACAGGTATCTTCTACATAGAAATTCTTATCATATTTAGCATTAGCCTTAGTCTTAGAATGAAACTTTTTTATTATTGCTTCAATACATTTTATAACTGCAGAATGTCTCTTGATATATATTTTTTTAACTTGGATATCATTGATTATTTGTGCAAGACTTTCTTCTATATTCTTCTTCGGCTCTTTTTTTATCTCTTTAGCCATATCAAACACTGGAAGGTAATTGTCAACCATAAGTATTTCATTAATGTATGAAAACTGGATTTGATTTCTTTTTCCAATTTCTAAAAGCTCAGGTATGACTGCTCCTGAAAAAGATCCAAAAGACACTACGGCAAAAATATATTTACTTTTTAGTTCAACTTTATTTAGAAACTCCTCAACAATTTTAGGAACTCCTCCATAATAACTCGGAAATACAATACCAATCTTTTCATCTTCAAACTCAAACTGTCCTAGTTTCATTAACTTAGGAATAGAATAACTTTCTCCTACAATTCTCTTTGCCACATATAAATTGTTGCCAGTTCCTGTAAAATAAAATATTTTCATAATGCGCTCCTTTCAGATGTTTCACTTGTAACTCCTTATGGACTATAGTATAATTTGATAACATAAATAATTCAAGTGAATATAGGCTAGCTGTTACAAAAGGAGGAATATTGTTTATGACTAATAAATACAATGCTGAACAGAATAAGATTACAAAAGAGAGTATTTTAGGTGCTCTTATGTCTTTAATGGAGAAAAAGGACTTCAAGAATATATCTATTACAGAAGTATCACAAAAAGCTGGTGTATCACGGATGGCTTTTTATCGTAATTACAGCATAATGGAAGATATCCTTATTGATCATCTAGACGATATGTTTAGAGAGTATTCAACCCTTTTAAATCATAAAGAAATAAGTAATTATGAAATGACACGTTTATTTTTTTACTATTTTAGACAACATCAAAAATTTATTGAAAACCTACTAAGGTCTAAATTAACCCACTTAATACTTGAACGATCTATTGAATTTCTTAATATATACTCAAAAACTATAACATGCACCATGGATTGCTCTCCTGAATTTGAAAAATATAATATTGGATTCATTGCAGGCGGATTTTTTAATGTATTGATGATTTGGTGCAAAAGTGGTATGACAGAGAGTGACGAGAAGATGGCAGAAATTGTTCATGAGAGGCTTTCAAATCATATTGCTGGAATCACCTTAACAGATTTCTGATTAAATCCAAGATATATACGAAGTATGGGAAATGGATAAGAAAGATTCGCTACTGACTTAACTCTAATTTAAGAATATATTAATAATGCATTATTGGAGTCATCCTCCCATACAATGTCTAAAATATTATCATAGAAATGCATTTACATAAAAAGTCCCCCACTTTCTAGTCTGAGCTGACTTTAGTTGATACATTTCCTTAAACATAATTTCTCATTTGTTTATTTCAAGAACTGGATACTCCTAATTTCATAAAATAACTATTGAACATCCCCTAATATTTTAAAGTACTTATATGATAGCCATAAACTTCTTCCTACCATTGAAGCACACCCAAATGCGAGAATTCCTATACCTATAAAGCTAGTTATATTTCCGCCAATATATCTAAAAGCCGATTTTACAACGATAAGGAAAACATAGACTCCAAGACTTAAATACGATTCATTATAATAAACCTCACCTCTAGCTTCATCCTTACTATATTTTAATGTTCTTCCACGAATTATTCCCACTCCTAGACCAATAATTGAACAAATAATTATTATCATAATCTCTTTCAATGAAAAACTTAATGTTTTTGCATAGTCTTCAACAATCATTAGAATAAGTAGTATAGGTAACAACCATAAATTAGGGAACTTAATTCTTTTATTCTTCCCATTAAGTATCCTTAAAAACTTTAATACTATAAAAATCAATAAAATATAAACCATTGACACTAATTCCACCTCTAAACTTTATTTTCTATTACTCAAAATTTTCTGATATAATAATGCAAACACTTTGGAACTGTAGATAATAACAATCTCTCAATAGCTTATCTTTTAAAGTCTCATTATTAACAGTAATTGTAAACCTAATTTTTATGCCTACCTTGGATACAGTTGTCTCTAATAATGACACCTTTACTAAACCTAATAATTTCACTTAGTTAAGCACGCTGTAATAAATATTATAAATTTAGAATATATGTGGAATTAACGCCCATGATTCTTTTATGTATTTCTCATATTCTTTACCAAATTCTAATACTAAAAATCTTTGTTCCCTATTTATTTTTATAATATAAGTAATTAAAATGATACAAAATCCAATAATAGAAGCTAAACTTCCAAATGTAAGAAAAGTTCCAAAAAAGCCACATACTATTCCTGTATAAATAGGATTTCTTATATATTTATATGGGCCACTACGAACTAATCTTTGCTCCTCTACTTTTTGAATGGCTCCACTCCAATTTCTACCTAATACTATTCTAGCCCATATTGCAAATAAAAGAGAGAATATTAAAATTGCGATACCTATATAGTCAACATATTCATAACTAGGTAATATCCTATTCCATAAGAATATACTTTTAAACTGAAAAAAGGTAATGGCATAAGAGACTATTACTAATATTAAATGCACTACTCTTGGTATGTTCCCTTGACCACTTGATTCTTTTTTTACATTTGACCTAGTTTTTATCGCTGCTAATATCCAGTAAATCCAAAATATGCCCCAAATATAGCTAACTACAGTAATATTACTCATAAAATCCTCCTCATATTTTATTAGACTTAATCACCACTTTTAATATATTTTTCTGCAATTTCTATAAACGTATCCTTTGTCACTGAATTCATGTCATGTAAAAATTTTAATATGGTAGCTTTCTCCTCATCATTATATTGAGCTATAATATCTTTTTTCTTATTATATGATTTCTCATGAATTTTTTTATGAATTTCAGACACATTTAATCCTAATTCCGTTAAATCATAATATACTTCTTTATTATTCCCTTCCTTTTGATACTTCGATACATAGCCTTCGTTTAATAACTTTTTACACATTTTAGTTATAGCACCTGTTGTCATTCCTAATTCTTGTGATAGCTTAGTTATATTTGCATCTTCGATATATTCTATAGCTGCAATACAATGAATTTGTGAAAAAGTAAGTTTATTCTTTATATTAGGAACATCTATTTCATTATTTTCTTGTATTTCCTTTAGTGAAAATATAATTTCATTAACAATATCCATATTAATTTCCTCCCCAATATTACTTCCTCGGAAGTAATATCATATTATAATATTATTTCTTCCATGTCAACATTTTTTACTTTAAAGACTTACTCTTAGATTTAATTAAGCACTTGTAATACCTAATGAACAGATTCCACTGTTTAAAATACCAAAACTATTCAATCAACCTTTTTTAAGTTATTCCCTCAAGGAGTGCCTCGTCCACAGATTTTACTGGAATATAAATTTCTAAAAAACTAAGAAACCACCGGCTTAACCGGTGGTTCTGATTCATATTCACTAACGTTACAATTTAGAATTAAAGAACTAAGATGATTGTAATGAAAATTGTTCTAAATACTTGGATAAACTTTCAATATTAAATTGCATATGACGATTATTCCCCTCAAGTTTACTTAGCATTATCCCACCTTCTAAGGCGGAAAAAATGAAAGTAGCAAGAGCGTCGGTATCAAGATTTGGCTTTAACTCACCGTTCTGTATACCTTGATAAAGAATTTCCTTAATATATTGCAGCATCCTTTCAAGGCTTTGCTGGGCTTTTTTTCGTAATTCAGAGTGAGTATCATCACTTTCAATAGCCGTGTTTAATACAGGACATCCTCCAATGAAAGGGGGAAACTCAACAACTTGTTCATAAACCTTGAATATAGCTAGAATTTTATTAATCGCTGATTGTTGTTCATTTACGGCTTCGGTAAATTTTTCATTAACAATTCCTACTGCGTAATCATATGCCTCAAGCGCAATCTCATCCTTACATGCAAAGTGACGATAAATCCCCCCTCTCTTGATTCCAGTTACTTCAGTAATATCAGAGAGCGAAGATCCTGCGTAACCTCGCTGGTTAAAAAGTTCAGCCGATTTCTTAATTATATACTTGCGTGTATTTTCTCCTTTAGTCATAGTATCTATCCTCCAAGGAATGTAATTCTTCGTAATTTCCTCCTCATTGCACATGTTATTTTTTTAATTATTATAGCATATCTCCAAAAATTTAAATAGTTATTGCAAGCCAGGGTTTATTTCTTGGATGAACCTGATCTATTAATCCAAAATGCCAATTATATAATTATAAATAATAAAAAATATTCTCAACACCAGAAATATGAATATAAATTTGCACTTTCTTAATGGTTGTGTTAACATAGTAAAAAAGATATCGTTCAGTATCTTTTTATTATATTAAAATGAGGTGAAGAAAATGAACGACACATGGTTTAAAGAACGTAAGTATGCTTGGATCGGCTTGGCTGCTTTGTGGATTATCGGCTTTATTGGCGCATTATTGCGTTTCATTATGGCTACTTATCAAGTTCAAATTTCTCAAGATTTGAATATAAGTAGAAGCTTGATTTCTATGGCATGGTCAACCAACCTACTAATTGCAGCATTATGCACCCCAATAGGAGGATGGATTGCGGACCGCTATGGACCTAAGAAATTAATGCTACTAAGTACAATGTTTAGTATCTTAGGGACAAGTATCGTTTTTGTGGGGCATAATTCTACTTTGTTTTTTATCGGATATGGAGTCATATCAGGTTTTTACGGTATAGGAGCCTCTGCCACATATATTCTAATATTTGACTGGTTCCAACATCATCGAGCAAAAGCTACTGCACTTCTGGCAAGCTCATCATCTATTGGTCTCGCCGTTTGCACTCCAATTTTTATCTCGAACACTTGGTTAACATGGAAGGACGCATTTCTGATTTCTTGCCTGCTCAGCCTTTTTGTTGCATTGCCAGTTATTCAGTTTCTTATTCGGAATCCTCAAAATCCACAGAAGAAAGCAAAAGAATCCGAACAACCAAAAGTGAAAATGCTTTTCAAAGGTTCTCATATGTTATTATTTCTATTTATTGGTTTTGCATTATTTACATGTGGGTTTAATATGGGTACTGTAGAAATGAATTTAGTGGCTATTTATCAATTGTCTAGCGTAAAGCCTGCTTTGATTGCCGTATCCATGAGTACCTTAGGAATTATGGAAATAATCGGTTCCTTTATTTTCGGATATCTTTTGGATCGTATCAATAAATTTACAGCGATGTCGTTGTTGTACGGGATACGCATCTTAGCGTTTATAATTTTGTTTGTACATTCGCCATGGTCGCCAATTGTGTTTGCAGTCTTCTTCGGATTTACTTACCTAGGTGCTGTACCAGGAGGAATGTTAATTGCTAACGAGAATACAAAAGAAAAAGGAAAGTTCATTGGAAGTCTCCTTCTATTCCATCAAGCAGGCGGGATCATTGGTAGCTTAATCGGAGGTGTTTCCTTTGATATCAGTAAGAGCTATCAACTACTCATTGGTTTTGATATGCTTCTATGCATTTTAGTTACCATAGGGTATTTTACGAATTATTGGCTACGATACAAAAATACTTTATATGTAAGTAGATATACAAATGAAGTTAACAAACTACACTCAAATGATCAATAATTAAGTATCAATATATTTTAAGTTTCCATCTACATGTTCTAAGTAATGAGAATTTGATCTTAATGATTTACATTTTAGCCAATAAAAAAAACGCTATAATTTTATTATCACCCAAATATTTTTCTTTTCTAATCTAAAGATCTGTTTTTCCATCTTAAAATTATGTAAAAACCTAGGGCTTTCTCAAGCAAATAATCCTCAAACCCGCATTATACAAGCATATTCTTCAGAATATTAGAATATCAGAATATATATTCTAATATTCTGAAGAATAAATATTGTTAAGAAGATATATTCTTAACAATATTTTAGAATTGTGTACTCAGTTACTAATCATATTATTTTTATCTAATCCATTCTTTACAAGAATAGAATATAACGCACCATCTGCTTTCATATCATTAATTGCTTTATTTAATGCGTTTAATAAGAAAACATCATCTTTTTTAACTGCTATTCCCATTACTCCTTGTAATTCAGGCGTATAGCCTTTTAGCTGCCTTAACAAAGGATCTTTTTCCTTTATATAGTAGTTTATAATAATAGAATCAGCTAAACCCGCATCAATTTTCCCGCTACTTATAGCATTAAATAAATCAGTTGTACTATCAAAACTTAATACATCTTTTATTAAGTTATTTTCCTTCCACTTTTTCGCTAGATCTTCAAATATTGTTCCTTTTTCTACTCCAACTACTGCACTTTTTAAATCACTCATAAAATTAATTTTTGAAAATCTTGGTACAATAACAGTTTCTGATTCTTTATACAATGGCTTAGTAAACGCTACTATTTTTTCACTTTCAGGAGTCATAAATATTCCACCAACTGCTATATCTATACTATCATCAGCATTAAATTTATCTAACAAATCTGCAAATGTTACTTCCTTAATTTCAACTTTATTAATTCCAAGCCGCCGTGTAATTTCATTCATAATATCCGCATCAATTCCACTCATCTCATTCGTTTCTTCATTTATCCAAAAGAATGGAATTTCCTTTGATGGTGCAGCAATAGTTATTATTCCTTTTTCTTTTATCATTTCCAATCTATCTTTTTCTATTGAACTATTTGCCATTATAGTTTCCCTAGGTGCTATCATAAATCCAATTATTATTCCAATAATATTTACAATAACAATTGAAGTAAATATTTTTTTCATAAATAAAAATCTCCTTTAAAACGATAAACATATCTTTAAATTATTATTTGGAACTTAAATTTAAATTATCCTCATTTGAAAAAAATTCAAACTTTTAAAAATAATACTTTGCCTTTTAGGTTAACCTTTAAATAAAATAAAGCCTTTCAAACAAAAAAATTGGAGAGGTCGCAACTTCACTCTGAATATTGCAACCTCTCCCAATTTTATATTTAGTTTTTTCTTAATAGCTGATTTTTTTTATTCATAAGTTTTGAATTAAATTCTAAATTTCTTTTATATGAATAATAGCAAAAACTCATCCCCAAAAATTCTGCAGTTATTAAAATAGATATTAGCTCTATAATTGAAGCAATTTTTTTATATACAAAATAGTAGTAAATAGATGGTAAACAGGAAATCCCCCCTATTACTATAAATACACAAACAAAAGCTAGTAATGCACTTTTTTGTTTTATTCCAATTAGATAAATAAAAACAAATCTAGAAATAGTACCAATAACACCTCCAATAATTGAAAACATAATTAATTCTTCTATAATTCCTGCATTTATATTTTTAACAATCATTTGAGTCATTCCAACAACTATTCCAAGGAGCATGGATATAATAAGATTAAATAAAAAATCCTTTAAATTCTGTTTCATTATTTACACACCTCACAATCCGAGATATTGCTTAAAGTTATTTAGATATTTTCTTGTGACATATACTTCTTCATCCATATCTATGAGCTTTAGTATAAGCTTGCTGTTAAACCATGAAATTATTCTATCTACTTTCACTATATTTACAACAAAGCATTTACTTACTCTTATGAAACCTTTTGCTTCCAATCTTTCTTCAAGTTCATAAAGCTTTTCTTTTACTTTATACTTTTTATCCTTGGCCATGCAAAAGACCTCATTTCCCATAGCCTCAAAATAATATATCTCATCAAAATTTAATACTTTAAGCTCATCCTCGTCACATCTTCCTGTGATTATATTTTTAACTTCTTCTTTGCTGCCCGAAATAGAATCTAAATAACCAATCAAAATATTTATGGTTTCTATATCAAAGTATATCCCTATTTTGCCGCTCTTTAAATCAAATCCTTTTTCAATTAAACATACATCAGCATTTTCATTAATCTTTATTTTGCGATTTGTAAGGATTTCTTCCAGCATTCTTTTTAAATTTTCGCTGCAAATTAAATCTAACTCCATGTAATTTCCCCTTTTGCTTTAAACTTTAAGCAATGCCTTTCTGACAAGGATATATTAAAAACTTAAAATCTATCCTCTCGAGGATGTTCAAAAAAATAACAAATCAGTATGCTAGTCTATTTTGTGTTATACTTCGCCTATAAATCTCACTAATATCCTGCAACTTTAGCTCCTTGTCTAACACAAAATTTACACCTTAAAAATAGCAGTTATGCTGCATATAAGAATTTCCCATTGCATCTTTTACTTGTTATTTTCCTTCACATCCCCTACTTTAAACTTCAGGCAATACCCCTGGAATTATAATTGATAGCATAATTCCTAAAATCACCAGCCCATTCATAATTATAACAGTCATAATATTGTGCCCTGATAATTCTATAATAGCATTAATCAAATAAATTGTAGCCCATATTTTTGTTATTACTATATTAACTTCTATAAATAAAGAAGATTTTCCAAATTCCTTTTCATATCCTCTTCTAGCATCATACATTGTATAAGGTCTTCCCATCATAATTGAAATGAAACCCGTTAAAGCTAATACCGTATATGAAGTTAAATATTTATATTCCATAACAGAATTAATTCCTAAATAAAAATACAATATATTAGAAATAGCAAAATAAGCTACTAGAACGCTTGACATAATTCCTATATTCTTATTAATTATATCTCTTATAAAAAGCATCAGTATAGAAGCAAATCCTAAAACAAGGCATAAATTACTCGAAATACTCCAAAAAAGCATTAAAGGCAGAAAGCTTAGGGTTACATTTAAAAATGCTTTTAAACTGCTACCCATTATTCTTTCCTGTATCTTTCTCAAGTGCCTTCTTATGGCCTGTGATCATGAAATCAACCATATTTTTCTGTACATGCTCCTTGAATTTTTTTCTTTTCATAAGGTATCTCATTACTTTCCCTTGAGCTTTTTCTTTTAATGGAACTTTTTTAATCAGCTTATTTTTCTTATAATATTTATAGTCTTCTATAAAAATAGCTCCTAGTTCTCCTTCCAATGCATCTGCAAATAATTTACTTCCAGCTATATTTAAAAAGGTTTCAGGCTTGAAGTAGTTTCTTTCAGCATAATTTATACTCATTTTAGCCAACGCATATATTTGATTATCTATAAGAGAGTTATCTTCAGCTTCATCAGTGACAAATCCTATTAAATTGCCTCCTTGTGTATGAAACTCTAGTATCTCTCTTAAATTTTGATTTTCACTTAATTTCCCTGAAATTATATATCCTATGTGTTTACCTCTGAATATAGGAACATGGTTATAACGAAAACTTCTATCATAAATAAGCTTAAAACGTGAAGATAAATATCTATCTTTTATACTTCCTGCAAAAATTATGATATCTGCATTATTAATAATATGGTCTAAAAACTCCCTATAACCATCTTTACCATCATAAACACATTTATTTTCAGCAGCACATTTGCAGCAGCCAAGACATGGCCCTTTTATATCAACATCATTAAGATTAAGAATCTCTACAGAACCTTTTATACAACTTTTATATTTGTCAATCATCTCATTAAGACTCGCATCTTCTTTAGTTGCATCTGTAATTATAATTATTTTTTTATTTGTATCAATAACTTTGTCTGTTACTCCTCCACTATATTTAAAGTTACTTTTACTTACTGAATTATACAATTTACTAGTTGTTAAACCTTCATTTGCAAAATCAAGCAAATTTTCAAAAAACACTTTAAGCTCTTTTCTTCTATTTTCCTTAGTTAAATCTTGCATCTCATGAGATAAATATTCTACATAGTTCATGCCTAAATCTTCAGAAATTGCCCTGATATAATTATGTGCATGAATATCTGCATAATGAATAGATGTAGAAAATGCAGCAGTATACTTATCCTTAAAATAGCTTTCAAATTTATTTTCAAATATAAGTTCAATAAATCTCTTATAATTAGAATGCACTAAAGCATGATATAGTGGAAATGCCCATATAACTGCATCTGCTTCCTGAACCTTTGTGCATAAAGCTTTTAACTTTTCAGCATCTTCTTCATAACTTTTTACTTCTTTAACAATATGGATATACTGAAATTCATGTTTTTCATAATTTTGTTCCAAATACTTCATTGATTGCATTGTAACACTTTTCTCAAACTTCGGACTCCCATTTAAAACAACTATTTTCATAACCAATACCTCCGTTTTTTTATATTTCCATTCTATTAGAAAACATGAATTAAAACCATAGATTTTGCTTAAGATGCAATTTAAATAAAATAAGATGCATTAATGATCTGCAAAAATTAAGAGAACCTCCTCTATATGGATTTGGCTCTCCTCTGATACTTAAATTAATAATATACTAAATCAATTTGTGTATCTCTTCAAATAATATCTGAAGTCCTAACTTTATCTTGTCTTTTGTAAGTTTAGATATGCACAATCTAAAACAGCTTATTCTTGAACTATTATCTATAAAAAACGCCTTTCCCTCTGCTATATAAATCATTTTTTCATTTAATCTTTTATTTAGCGTTTCCATATCAATATGCTTAGTAAACTGCATCCATATAAAAAATCCTGTATCTGGAATAAATAGTTCCACTCTCTCTGTATCTATGTTTTTTAAGCAATCCTTTAAATAATTCATTTTTTTCATATATGCAAATTGGATTTTTTGAATATGCTTTTTATACATCCCACTATTAATATAAATTTCTAAAGCTCCTTGTTCTAATGCTGATGTACTTAAATCATAATATCTCTTATGTTTCAAAAATTCACTTTTTAATTTTTCTTGAAGTAATACTGCTCCTAGCCTTATTCCAGGCATAAATGTTTTAGAAAAGCTTTTTAAATATATAACCCGTTCCCATATATCATAATAATAAATTGGTAATGATTTTTTGTTTTTATCTAAATCAGCTAAATAATCATCTTCAACAATGTAAACATCATATTTTTCAGCTAACTCTGCAATACATCTCTTATCTTTTTCCGAATAACTTGTCCCTAAAGGGTTATGTAATCTTGGGATTGTATAGAAAAACTTTATATCTTGATTTTTAAATATATTCTCTAGTTGTTCCAAATTTATGCCATTAAAATCTCTGTTTATTCCTATTAATCTTTCTCCATTAATCTCTACCAATTTGTGTATCAAACTATATGTTGGCTGCTCAACTAAAATATTCTTTTTCCCATTTGGAAAAGACATTTTTGAAAGAATGCTTATTGCCTGTTGTGAACCTGATGTAATACATATTTTGTCCATGGAGGTGAATATTTGATATTCAGAAAAGAAGTTAACCAATGATGCTCTTAAAGATTTAAATCCTTCAGTATCACCATATATAAACAAGTCATTCTTATATAACTCAACCGCTCTATTTATACAATGATTAAATTCCTTATACGGAAGTAATCTAGAATCAGGAACTACTAAAGAAAAATCAATAATGCCATTTTCATCATTCTCTTCAGAATTATTTTCCACAAGGTAATATCCACTCTTAGGAATAGAGTATATTCTATGATTCATTTCAAGTTCTTTATAAGCTCTTATTATTGTGGACTTATTACATTCAAACTTATCAACCAAAGTTCTTATTGGCGGTAACCTTTGTCCTTGCTTTAATTCATTTCTTTCTGCAAGTTCCTCAATATATTCTATGATAATTTCATATTTCTTTTTCATAATCGTATCCTTTCTATTTATCTTAATTTCCCAAGCATCTTAACACTTTTATACCGGTACAAAATGCTTTTTTAAAGATTGTACTGCATACTCTAAATTCTTATAATTCCATTATATAGTTAATGAATAATAAATTGTAAATTAATTACTCATTTAATTTCAATATATACTATTTAATCTATCTTTTAATAAAATTACAACAAACATAAAGGAGTTAAGTATGGAAAAGTATCAAAAAAAAGCAATATTATATCTTGTAATTGCATCAATTTTATGGAGTATCGGAGGCCTATTTATCAAATTAGTAAATTGGAATCCTATTGCTATTGCCGGAGCACGTAGCGGTATAGCTGCAATAGTTATGTTATTATACTTAAAAAAGCCAGTAATACACTTAGGAAAGACAAAGCTATTAGGCGCATGCACGTATTCATCCCTTCTCATATTTTTTGTTACTGCTAACAAACTCACAACATCTGCAAACGCTATACTTCTACAGTTTACAGCGCCTATATGGGTATTATTATTTTCAAAGTTCTTCCTAAAGGAAAAGATTAAAAAATCTGATTTGGTCGTAATTATTTTTGTTATACTTGGAATGATTTTATTCTTTATAGGAGATTTAGGACGTGGCAATATTATAGGAAATTTTATTGCAATACTCAGTGGTATTTCAATGGCTGGAACTGTTATATTTCTAAAACTTATAAAAGATGGTTCTCCTGTTGAAATTACTTTTCTTGGAAATATAATTACATTTATTATAGCTATACCTTTTTTCTTTCAATCAGTTCCAAACTTAAATAGCATTTTAGGATTATTAATCTTGGGAATATTCCAATTAGGAATTTCTTATATATTTTATACATTAGCTGTTAAGCAGGTTTCTCCTATTGAAGCAATTCTAATTCCTGTCCTAGAACCTCTGCTCAATCCATTTTGGGTCTTTTTATTCACTGGTGAAATACCAGGAACTTATGCCTTTATAGGAGGATTAATTGTACTTACAGCTATAAGTGTAAGAGAATTATGTATAAAAAAATAGTACTTTATGCTCTTATACATAATTCTACTTCCATTTACCTCCTCAATTAGTTGCTGATAGAATAAGAAAATTTGAAGACAACAGTTAAACTATTTATAAACTAGAATTTTTCTTATTAAGATGTATAATTGATGTAGCTTTAAGGCAAGCTCTAAATCATTAAACAAAAAAATAGTCATATCAATGAGTCTTTAGCTAGCAGTAACTTCTACAAAGTCATGTACTAAAGGCTTTGATACGACTATTTTTTCTTAATTTTCATATATAAACAATTTACAATAAAAAATAATTTAATTAGAATTATGACATTGATAATTTTGCCATGATTTTTTATAAAGAACTAATATTATAATCATTGTTTACATACATTTTAATATACCACTTTTTCAAATCACAACTATAATGCACCCATATCTCTAGCAATATAAAGAGAAGGATATTTAGTATTGAAATTTAGTTCACTTTTAATACGCGATGTATCTAATATCATATCCCATTGGTTAAAACTTGGCCACCCACCATTTGGAGGTACCTGCTCTGATTCACCTTGTAGCTTATAAAATTCACTTACAGTAATAGGATTATCATCAGCAACATTATATATGCGACCTCCAATACCTGGTGTACTAGCAGCGATCAGTAATGCTTGACTGACATCTTGGTGATGCACTACAGACATCGCTTTTGAAGGATTCCAGTTACTTAGAAACGGTAACATTTCTTGAATGTGTGGGTCATTGTCCCCATAAACAAATCCTAGTCTCATAATACGAATATCTAGTCCTTGTTCACTATATAACCTAAGTAGAGCTTCTTCTGCAGCCATTTTTGTTTTAGGATATAATGCCGTTGCTGTAAGAACATCGTCTTCCATACATGGTCTATTTACTAGAGAATTGTTATATACATTGCCCGTGCTTGTAAAAACAAATCTTGTGACACCTGCATCTAATGCTGCTTTAGCGAGTGTAATAGTTGCATCTATATTTATGGCTTTAGCCATTTCTTCACTAATACCACCTCTAAATTGAGCTGCTATATGTACGACAGCATCAACACCTCGTACGGCTTCAATTAGATTTTCATTATCTAAAAGATCTCCTAATACTACTTCTGCCCCCTGTTCTTTTAAAGTGGATGCACCTTCTAAGTTTCTTACAAGAATACGAACCTCATGACCTTGCTTAAGTAAATACGGTACAAATCTACTTCCAACCTTGCCTGTTGCCCCTGTTACAAATATTTTCATAAATTAATTCACTCCAATCTAAATAGTTTTGTTTATCAGTTATTTTTATGTTATATTGCTAATATATCAGAGTTAAAATAATTCAACCATATTGTGGTTATCCTACGATTGAGAGTAGTAGGATAAGAGGAGGAAAACAAATGAAAGAAATCACATTACAGCAGTCGTTAGGTGAATTTTTGCGTGCAACTAGAGAACGACTTACACCTGAACAGGTTGGCTTGCCATCACATGGACGCCGCCGTACACCTGGACTTCGTCGTGAAGAGGTCGCTCAGCTTGCTAATGTGGGGGTTTCTTGGTACACATCTATAGAACAAGGGAAAGATGTACACCCTTCTTATCAAATATTGGAGAGCTTAGCTACTGCCTTAAGATTATCCGAAGATGAACGCCGATATCTTTTTTTATTATCTAAATCTGATGAAATAGAAGAATCAGAAATTTATAAAGAAATTAGTACAGGATTGGAAAGAACCGTTTTCGCATTGGAACCTAATCCTGCATATATAATGGATAAATACTGGGATGTACTCTTATGGAATCGTTCGGCAGAATTTATATTTGGATTCCCTTCATATTCTGCAAACATAAATCCAAAACCAAACATATTACATCAATTTTTAATTGATCCATTTAAAAAAGAAATTAATCCAGATTGGGAAGAAAGAGCTAAAATCATGATTGCAAGATTTAGAGCAGATTGTGCTAGGTTTCCCCAGGATGCAAGATTAAATGAAATGATTGAGAAATTTAAGCAAGAAAGTGAATTCTTCAGCAAATGGTGGCCTCGTTATGAAGTTAAAAATGTTACCGATTGTCATAAATTTTGGAATCACCCTGAGATTGGAGAATTGGAATTTGAACATGTGAATTTGCAAGTATCAAACTGTCCTGATCTTAAATTGATGATTTATACTGCTTCACCCGCTACATTAGAAAAGCTTAAACAAAAAATATATTCAACTAAATGAAAAATGCCATCATAATTAACAGCTTAATCATAAAAGGACACTTTACATTGCAAATTTACTATGTAGGTCATTTTCTCACATTACCTTAATAAATACGCAAAAGCCACTTTCCTTCTGCGTATTTATTTCTATCTGATTTTAAGCTTTAAATCTAAGTTTGCAATTGTTTCGCTGCAAATTTAAAATTTTTCACTACACTTAAATTTAAATTAAAAACATAAGAGCAAACCATAAATGTTATTTCAACACAATGCTTAATATCTAGTAAATATGACGCTTCTCCTTTTGCGTAATTATCTAAAATATTTTCAATTGATGATTTTATTGATGACAGGCAATTTTTATTAGCTCTTTTATTATTTAGAGGATTTTTAAACTTATCTTTTAATACCTGAAAGTTTTCTAATAAATATTTTTGCAAATCACGCTCATATTTAATATGAGCTGCGATATTCCCCACTGATCCAGACTTATGAGCATTGCAACAAAAATCACATAAATGGTGAATAATTATTCCTAATTCCAGTGAAGAATATGCATTGAAATTTTTAGCTGAAATAAGCTTTTCTATCTTCTTTAGCACATAGTCAAAGGATTTCTGCCTATAATGAGGGTGGGTCTTAACGTGCCAGCTTTGATCAACCATAACTAAACCAAATTTAAACATAAAATTTGAAAATCCTTGAGGTATCATTTTAATATTATTACTAAATGCAAGTTCCGCCAGTTTAACATGAGTTCTAACTTTCATAATAAAATTCTCCAATCTACTATTAATTTTTAGTTAAAAAGCTATTTATAGATACCCAATATATAATTCAGACTTATGTTATACCTTACCGAAATTATAAATATTTTGATTCCAAAAAAACATGAAAATATCGATGAGATTTCTATACAGAAACTTTTTCATATTGTTTTTGCCTTGTAAGTATATCTTTATAGGCTTGTTCTACAGTGTACGCAAAATGTTCAGATGAAAATTTTCTTGTTGATTCCATAGCACTAGCAGATAATCTTTCTCGTTTTAACTCATTATAAAGAATTGAATCTAGCTTTATAATAAGATCTTCTTGATTATAAAACATGTATCCATTTATATTATCTTTCAATACCCCCTCCAAGCATTTATCTGCTTTTGCTACTACAGGCAGCCCTGATGCTAGGGCCTCAATATAAGTAAGACCTTGAGTTTCGCTTTGAGATGCACTTACAAAAGCGTCACCTATTTGATAATACAGATGAATTTCATTCCATGGTCTTTCCCCTGCAAAAATCACCTTATTACCTATTCCTAATTCCTTTGCCTTATTCTCCAAAACACTCTTCTCTGGTCCATCACCAATAAGAATAAACTTAACATCTTCTCTATCACTAAAATAAGATTTCATAGCAATTAAGATTTCATCAATATTTTTTTCTTTTGATATCCTGCCAATATAGAGTAAAATCTTATCTTTTTCTTTAAATCCTAAGTTTTTGCGTAATTCTTGTACCATTTTAAGATTGTAATTTTGTTTAGAAAACTTATTAAGCTCTATTCCAGTAGGAATAATAGAAATATCCTTTTTTAACTTGTAAGATAGAAGCAAATCCTTCACCTTTCTTGTAGGAACAATCACTTTATCTGCTGAGCTGCAAAATTTAATACTTAACTTCCTTACTGCTATTTTTGCAATCGGATCAAATACTTCAAGTTTTGCTATATAGTGAGTATAATCTTCATATATAGTATGATAAGTGTGCACAAAAGGAATATTTAATTCCTTAGCCATAGCTCTTCCAAAAATACCAAGTGAAAATTCTGTATGAGTATGAATAACGTCAAGCCCTAACTTTTTTATAAATTTCGATAAACGTGGATTATAGAACATTCCAACACGCCTAGCGCTAATAAAGGGAATACTTGGCACTCTGTATACATTTTTTTCTTTACTATCTGCCTTAGGATCTGTTGTTGTAAATACATAAACTTTATGCCCTCTCATTTCAAGATTTTTTTTTAACATCAATACAGAAGTTGCTACCCCGTTAATTTGTGGATAATAAGTGTCCGTAAAAAGCCCTATTTTCATTTTCGTCACTCCTCATATCACACTCTCTTATAACCATAGTATAGGATAGAAAGTTAAAATAGAAGCAAATCAACGTTAAACTATTTATAAATTACCTTTAAAAATTTTTACTATTATTTATGCAGAACAAAATCCCAGGTGATTATTGAGCCGGAGATTCTTTACGCATCTATCTTTTCGAACGCATGTGAGGAAAATCTAGCAGGCGAATATATTTTCTTTTTTCACTCTCTTTTAAAGAGCACTCTTCCGAATCGGCCTTTCTCATAATTTACCCGCAGATTGTCCAACTATATAATTTCCTAGATAGTCAAAAAAGCAGTTTCTATACTTCCTAAGAAACTGCTCTAATCAACTATTATATAAAATTCGTCAAAAGAATTAAACCTAAAAAATAGAATTTGTAATATCCTATCCTTTAGCATTATATATTTAAGACTTACGTAAAGAAAACATTAAAAATCTGGTTAATATATAGTTGCCATATATCTGTTGTAATAATAAATTTACATTTAAAACTCTAGTAAATCAAACTATCAATTAAGACTAGAATGTAGAAATTTAATTGCAACATATATATTATAAATTATTAAAGGTAACTAAATCTAATTTAGATTCAGTTACCTTTTTAATTTATCTATAATTGTAAGTTTAATATAAATTTTACTTAATAGTGTCAAACATCAGTTTTTAAACTGCCAAACCTCTTCTTTTAGCATATAGTCTAAAAACTACTTCTTCAACAAATGAGAATAAGCTTGTAGTTATAAAATATATTCCTAAAGCAATAGGCGCTTTAAAAGTAACCAATCCACTTATTACAGTTGTTATTATGATGTTGGTTTTGCTTAGTTTAGCTTGAGCTTTTAATCTAAGAAAAGGTATATAAGGTAATATGTTTGGACTAAGCATTGAAAATGCATATATTGCAGGTACTATGAATAAACTATCTGACATCTTTAAGCTAACAACCCAAGGTATAAGTGCCGTTCCAACCTGCATAGGCATATTTAAAATCACATTATACAGCGTAAAGACTATAGGTATCTGAAGTAAACTTGATAAAATACCTATCATTCCCTTTGCATTTTGCTTACAATACTTTTCAGTCTCAATTTCTAGTATTTTTTTATTACTTTTATATTTTTCTTTTATTTCTTCCAGTCCTTTAGAAAACTCTTGCTGACTATACATATTTAACTTTTGCTTAAATGATATTGGCATAAGAAGTAGCTTAACTAATATAGTTAATATTATAATTGCTATTCCTAAGTCTCCTGTAATATTAAAAAAGTAATTAAGTGACAAATTTAATACATTTGAAATGATGTTCATAATATTCCTCCTGAAATTTAAAATAAATAAAAAAGCATCATTTCGTTTAAAATTGTACACAATACCGCCAAATATCATATTTTTCATATGATATATAATCATTTATTCTCATAAACCTTGAATAATCCAAGTATTTAATATAAATATTACTTACAACATTATAATTTATCTTTTTTCTATATTTTCTTAAATATGTAATTGTACAAGTAATAATACTTATAAGAAACACCAAAATAAAAAATAAATGCATAGTGTTCATTAACTCTGCTCTCATAAAATTACCTCACGAAATTCTATATATTCATATAGTATATCACTTTAGAATTTATTTACAATAGCTCTAAAAAACCTTTAATCACTTTGATATTAGCCTATTTTCTTAACTGGCTTCACAACAGTTTCAACATGCGTTTTGGTAGTAATATGATACAAATGCTCAGATCTAACTGGCATTTTGAATAAAAAAACTATATCACTCTAACACGTCATTTAATAAAATGTAGCAAATCCTAATTATATTTAAGCACGGCAATCCCTGAGTACTCTTTAATATTTTCCTTAGTTAATACCAGTTCTGAATACTCTATTGCTTTTAATCCTGAAGCTGATATAAATTTATCAACCTTGGCAAATATGAAACCGAATATCCCTAATGCTTTAGTTCTGTAGTGCATAGGTACAACCACTATAGGGTTTAACTGCTTCATTACATTAACTGCATCAACGGCATCAATTGTAGCCATCCCGCCGACAGGAAGAAGCAGTATATCTACATTACCTATTTCCTTTACAATATTAGCATCCAGAGTATGTCCAAGATCTCCGCAATGACAAATATTTATTCCATCAACCTTAAAGTTATATATGGTATTTTTGCCCCTCTTAGCTCCTGAAGCTTTGTCATGAAATGTCTGTATACCCTTTATCTCAATCCCATCTTTTGAAAAATTCCCTAATTCATTTATATGCATAAAGTCACCGCTGACTGCCTTTATATTATTGTGATCACTATGTTCATGACTAGTAGATACTATATTTGCTTCAATTTCAGGCAATTTATACCCTAACATTTTTTTATAAGGATCTGTTAATATTTTTGTTCCATTTTTAGAAGTTATCATAAAACATGATTGTCCAAACCATTTAATCTTCATTTAAATTATCCTCCTCTAAATATTTTCTCTTCTTTCATATATAATTATCTCCTAATTATAATCATGAAAACCCATTTATTCCATGCAAGATTTTAATATCCATGGATATTTTTAAGATAAAACTCTAAAGGACTTATGCCCTCAATTTTTTTAAATATCCTGCTAAAGTAAAATTCATCGGTAAAGCCAAGCATTTTAGCTACTTCTTTTATTTTTTTATCACCAGCAATAAGCAATTCTTTAGCTTTATCAACTTTTATTTTATTAAAAAACTCTATAACAGAATATCCTGTAGTCTCCTTAAAAACTTTAGATAAATATTGGGGCGACAAGCTCACTAGCTCAGATAAATCCCTTAAAGTAATTTTATTATCTATATTATTTAGCATATACTCAATTACTTTATCAACCTTTAAGGACACTGAATAATTATTTTTATTATTTTTTATATTTTGGAAAATCTCAAATAATAATTCCCGAAATAAAGTTTTCGTTACGAACTCATAAATTGGAAGTTTTGCCATCCAATTATCTACTAATTTCTTAAATGCATTATTAACCAAATAATAATCCTTTAATTTTTGCACAA
This sequence comes from Clostridium sp. YIM B02569, assembly GCF_022320765.1. NCBI lineage: Bacteria > Bacillati > Bacillota > Clostridia > Eubacteriales > Clostridiaceae > Clostridium > Clostridium sp. YIM B02569. Next base: position 56,284 of record NZ_JAKJJX010000032.1, read on the forward strand.
AATCTAAAGGCAAAGTATCAACTTTATCTGTAATATCCCATTTATTATTATCAAATCCTACTATTGCATAAGTGAAATGTACTGAAAAAAAGTAAATAGGATCCACAGATTCAACTTCTACAGAGTATTGAACATTTGGACAAAGATATAACAAAGTGCCTTCCTTAAGTTGATAGCTTTTATGTGGAGTTCTAATATATCCATTACCCGTAGTAATTAAAATTAATACATGATGCTGAAGTGTTCTATTAATTCTACTTAAATGTTTCATTTCTTCACCTAACTGTTTACAATTACAGTAGTGAATATGAAAAATTAAGTTTTTCATTATATTCATAATTTCCTCCATGATAATCTAAGTTAAATTCAAAAATTAGTATACTGCACTTATAGCATTCTAAATATGAGTCAAGTCTTCTAACTACTCTAAATTTGTTACTTGTAAAGAAATCTCTTTATTTAACTGGTAATCTTACTTCAAAAATAGTTCTATTATCATCACTATAGGCTTTTATCGTCCCTTGATGCAACTCTATAATATTTTTTGTGATAGCTAGCCCTAATCCAGAACCACCTATATCACTATTTCTTGATTTTTCTACCCTATAGAATCTATCAAATATGTATGGCAAATCTATTGCTGATATCGATTGACCATAGTTTATAACTTGAACTACTGCCATATTCTCTTCCATTTTTGTTATTACATCAACATAAAAGCCATCTCTGCCATACTTAATTGCATTGGACAGCAAATTTTCAAATGCTCTAACTAGTTTTCCTGCGTCTGCATTTACTATTAGCTTATCCTCAGAAAAGTTGATTCTTGATTGCATTTCTGCATTTTTAAATTGATATTCAAAATACGCAACTACCTGACCTAATAATTCTACTAAATTAATATCAACCTTATCTAAATTAATGGTGTTATTTTGCATTTTAGTGAGTTCAAACAAGTCATTAATAAGTAAATTCAATGCTTTTGCTTTTTCAAATGCTATATTAGCATAATATCTTAGTCTTACTTCATCTTTATACTTATCAGCATCAATTATTTCCAAATAACCTATTATAGACGTTAATGGAGTCCTTAAATCATGAGAAACATTAGTTATCAAGTCATTTTTAGTTTGTTGAGCTTTTCTTTCTACTATTGTTATCTCTTTAAGCTGCCTTGAGATATTATTAATATTTTCTGCTAAATTCCTAATATCATTTTCTCCATCAACTTCTATTAATCTGTCCAAATCACCACTCGCCATCATTTCAGTTTGATCTATAATAGCTACTAAACTTTTAGTTTTTCTATAAGTAATGAGTAAATATACTCCTACAAATAATGAAATTCCAGTAATCACATAGGTTGCACCTTCAAACATTACAGAGTCAATGAGTCTTCGAAATTTAAAAATATAATTAATGAGTTGAATTTTAGTATTTAAATATAAATATATTAATATTCTACTAACTACCATTAAACTTATATAAGTTAATAATAACGTGGTTACAATCTCACCTAATGGTGACAGCCAATATTTATAGAATCTTTTATTTCTCAATTTTATATCCAACTCCCCATATAGTATGAATTATCTTATTTCCTTCCATATGATGTTCTATTTTATCCCTTAATCTGCTCATATGTACCATAACAGTATTATTAGATTGATAATATCTTTCCTTCCATACCTTTTCAAAAATCTCCTCAGCGCTAAAAACTCTTCCTCTATTTGTAGCTAACAGATATAATATTTCAAACTCTCTAGCCGTTAAATCTACTTCTTTATCATCTATAGTCACCTTATGCTTACTCTTATCTATAACCATTGATTCAATTCTTATTAGATCCTCTGAAACTTGCATTTTTAAATTTAAAAAATATGATCTTCTCATTAATGCCTTAACTCTAACTATAAGTTCCAATTGGTTAAAAGGTTTGCATACATAATCATCTGCACCAGTCATAATCCCTTGAATCTTATCCATATCTTCTGATTTTGCACTTAGCATAAGAATTGGTATGTTATACTTTTCCCTTACCCTTCTGCAAACCTCCAGACCATCCATGTGGGGCATCATTATATCTAAAACTATCAAATGAATTTCTTCCTTCTCCAAAATATCTAAGGCTTCCTCTCCACAACTTGCCTTAAATACATTGTATCCTTCATTTCTAAGATTTATTTCTAGCAAATTTCTTATTTCTTTTTCATCATCTACTACAAGAATATTATTCATTTATTCCTCCATTTTTATAATTATTTTTGTAAGTATTCTTCTAATGTAATTCCATTATCATGAATATACTTAGCAGCTTCCTTACCTACATATCTAATATGCCATGGTTCATATTCAATTCCTGTTACACTTTTCTTTCCATAAGGATATCTTATAATAAAACCAAATCTATAGCAATTTTTTGCAAGCCAATCTGCCTCCTTAGTTCCCTTTGCAAAATATCCATTTTTATTAGTAATATCAATGCACAGCCCTGTTTGATGCTCACTAAATCCAGGTTTAGCTACATATGCATCTGCAAGCTTTTTCCCTTGAGATATCACTCGATTTTCATAAACATCTTCTTGTGACTTATAAGATCTATAACCCGAATTACCAAGTAATATTATCCCGTCTTTTTTAGCCGCATTTACTAGCTCTTCTAATGGCTTTACAACAGTTCCTGCTACGTGTTTTTCTTCATCATCTGATCCATTTGAAAATGGTATGTTAGGTATGCTTAATCCTTCTGGTACATAATTTCCACTTAATCCATACTTCTCATTTACTAATAGTATTTTTTCGCTTCCATTAGCCGTGTTTACTTCAAACAACTTGTCTTTATCATTTGAACCATAATTACTTGTATTTCCTTCAATATACCAAAATCCGCAAATTATTATCATTATTATTATAAATCCTGATATCTTTTTATATACTTTTCTCATATCCTCTACTTCCTTTCAAATGTCATAATTTCATTGTAGAAGATAGACTTTACAAGAATTATAAATAAACCTTACGAAATCTTAAGTTTATAAAAAACGAAATCCCCCCTTTATAGAAACAGTTTTATTATTTTAACTGCATACTATAAAGGGGGGCAATACTAAACTTGAAACTTCTGTATCATTTCATTTAAATCCTGAGCAAGGCGTGTTTGTTCTTGAGCCGTTTTTGCTATCTCATCTGTTGCTCTATTAACTTCATCAATATTGTTTACCATTTCATCAGTTTCTTGTGAAGATTTTTGTGCTGTATCAGCCATACTCTCCACCGCTTTAGTAACCTGTTCCATTGTACTTGAAATTTCTTTAGTCATTTCAGCTATTTCATTTGACATTTTACTTACAAATTCTGCATCCTTATGATTTTCTTTTCCAATTTCAATCATATCTTGAAACTTAGGATTTACTCTTTCCTTCATGAAAGTTAGTACCTCATCACTATTGTTTGAAAGATTTCTAAATGCATCTTGAACTTTTAAAATTGTACTTTTTATAGATTCTACAGCATCTGAAGATTGTTCTGCAAGCCTTCTTACTTCTTCAGCAACTACTGAGAATCCTTTTCCATGTTCACCAGCCCTTGCCGCCTCTATCGCTGCATTTAGTGCTAATAGATTTGTCTGCTCTGATATCTCTGCAATAGTATCCGCCATAACTTTTATATTTTCTACTACTTGTCCTTCTTTTATTGCTTGAAGTATTTTTTCTTCTTTTTCACTAAACACCATTTCTATTTCTTTAATGGATTCCAAAGATCTATTTTGCATATCTTCTACTCTAGTTTTTGCAGCACTTGCATTATTACTTCCTTCTACTGCCTTATTAGTTAATACATTAATACTTGCCTCAACTTCTTCTACTGAAGCGTTTATTTCTTCTGCCGCTGAGCTAGTTTCTTGAATACCAAAATTAATATTACCAATTCCAGAATTAATATTTTGAGACATTGCTGAAAATTCTTCAACTGTGGCAAATAATTCTTCACTCGCTGCGCTCATATCTTGTGAATTATTCATTATTTTCTTAATTAAATTTATTAAATCCTGTCTCATATGCTCAATTCCTCTGGACATATCTCCAATTTCATCTTTGCGTTTTAAATCTTTTTCTAATGTCTTTTTAGTAAAATCACCTTCTGATAAGTGTTTAAAGTGCGTCACTGCACTTGCTAATGGTTTTGATACCTTTTTATCTATGTATAAATATATTGCTATCCCAACCAAGATTAACACGATAATAGAAGATATAATATTATTTATAACAAATTTTTTTATAAATAGCTGACTTTCAGCTTTACTTTTACCTGTAAATATAACTCCAGCCGCCTCATTGTTATCTCCAGTAATTGGCGAATAGTAAGCATCAAATTTACTTCCTAAAACATTGGCCTCCCCAGAATATGCATTATTACTTAAAACAACTTTTGCAATTTTTTCATCAAGTTTAGTTCCAACAACTCTTTCGCCATCTTTCATTATACTTGTTGCAACTCTTACATCTCCCATAAAAATAGTGGCATCGCACCCGAATTTACTTTTAACATAATCTACTATATTATTAGAATCTAATCTATATCCTACAGACACAACTCCAATAATATCTCCATTTTCGTTCTTTACTGGCGCACCTGCTCTAGCTGCAAGTTTAATCTGAGTTCCACTTTCAACTTGGGAGTTTAATTTACCAGCAAGAGCATTTCTTACATTTGCCTGATTTAAAATGCTATCTCCCTTTTTATCTGGTTCATAAGATCTTACAATTACATTACCTTTTTCATCAGTTATTGTAACAAATTCTACATCTAAATCTTTTAATATATCTTTTAAATCATTAAAAATCTCCTGGTTATCTTTATTTTCAATTCCCTTTATTATTCTAGGATTTAAGGCCAATTGACTTCCAATACTTAAAGACTCATTTTTCAATTCCTTAATTTTTTCGCTTATTGTTTCATTAGCATTCATTACTTCCGTCTTATTGTTATGATATGAATAAGAATTAAAGCTGATTGTACTGATAGCTATATTAGCACTAAACAGTAAAATTGTTAGTCCAAAAATAAATAGAATCAATTTGAACTTTATTGAATTTAATTTCATACTTATCTCCCTCCTGCCCTCTAAAAAATTTTAACCTTCTCTAGGTGTTAAATCATATTAACTCTATACTCCTTGATTTCGTCATTAATTATCAAATTCCTTTTTTATTTCCTTTCCAAATGCAACTTTATAAGTAACATTATTCCATAAACTATTCATAAATTTGATTTTATTATAAATTTATTGAGAATAAAAAAATCACAAGCGACTGTGGTTAAGTTCCGTATTGTGCTTCGCACTCTTTTCATATGTGTAGATTTTTTTCACGCATCTGCCTTTTCGAACGCATGTGAGAAAAATTTGGCAGGCGAATATGATTTATTTTTTTATTCTTTTATAGTAATTCCCCTAGTAAAATAGACTACTATAAAAGTTATCCCCAGATTTAATTGCATTATAATTTCCTTAAGAATAAAAAAAGATCCCAAACCCAATAGGTTTGAGATTTTTTATAGTAAATTTATAAGAGTATTATATAAAAAATAAGAGGGTTTAAATATGAAACTGGTTCTCTATATGATATTCTTTATTATTTTATAACAAAAGTTAGTGATTCACCTCGATAAATAAACTCTACGCTCTTGTCATTTACAAAAATTGTACAAGAACGATTTTTAATAGATTGTGGGAAATCATAATCTGCTTTTCCAATAGTAAATTTACTTTCTTTATCTTCCCATTTCATTAAAATATTATTATAAATTCCTTTCTCATACTCATAACCGTCACCACTATCTTCATAAAATTCAAATTCGCAATCATCCCCAGGATAAATATGAATTTGAAATGGTTTATCACTCACTTGCTCCGCATATTGTAACCCTTCTTCCATTGGAATAATAGCACCTACTCGTATAAATAATGGAATCTTATCTATTGGAGCGTCTGCTATTACATAGCTTCCCCCACTTAATCGTTCTTTCGTCCAAAAATCATACCAGTCAGCTCCTTTTGGCAAATAACATTTTCTCATTTTAGGCTCGTCAATTGACTTACTATTTGCCTCATAATACATCGGATTTGTAACAGGACATACCAATATAGAATCTCCACACATAAATTCGTCACTAATTTCCTTTGCTATTTCATCATTACTAAAATCGAATAAAAGACTTCGAATCATAGTATAATGATTTTGCGTTACTTTCCCAGCCAAAGAGTAGAAATATGGAATTAAGCTATATCGTAAATTTATAAACTTTTCAATGGCATCGTAAAACATTTCTCCCTTTTCTCCAAAGTTCCATATTTCTCTTGGAGTATCTGTTCCATGAGAGCGGAACATTGGTAAAAATGCACCATATTGAAACCATCTTACGTATAATTCACGATAAGCCAAATCATTTACACCCTCATTATAATCTCCCTGCCAAAACCAAAGTGGGTTCGGGTTATTGTTGCAACCGCATCCTCTGTTTCTCCATTCACTTCCTACTGTAAAAAATGCTCCAATATCTAATGTCCAATAAGGTAAACCGCTCAAACATAAATTCAAACCTTCTGTAATTTGTTTTCTAAAAGTTCCCCAGGTTGCATTAGTATCACCTGACCACAATACAACGCCATATTTTTGAGAGCCAATATAACCAGACCTTGCCAGATTAAGAACTCTTTTATCAGGCGCTACCTTTCTTTGATTTTCAAAAATGCCTTTCTCGTGCATTAATGCAAATAAATTAGCTTTAGCTGGGTCTAAAAACTTTTTATGCTCATTTCCCACTAACATAAATCGTTCCCAAGGTTCTCTAATTTTTTCTCCATTCCAATCTGGTCCACTAAATGGTTCCGTTGAATCACACCACCAAGCGTCAAAGCCTCCCTTGTATAACTCTTTTTCTGCTTGTTCCCAGTACATTTTTCTTGCATCTTCATTAAAAGCATCATATGTAGAATTGTCTCCTAATAAATATTCAGCTTGTAAAAATTCTTCATAATCCTCTCCACCTGCATTCATATTTGGCCAAATAGAAACCATAGTATGAGCATTTAAATCGTGAATTTCTTTATTTGCTTTACCTATATTAGGATATCTATTTTTATCTAATCGCTTATTCCCCCATAAACCTTCTTCCCAAGTATGCCAATCTTGTACAATACAATCTATCGGTACATTTCTTTTTCTATACTCCTTAACTACTTCAACTAATTCTTCTTGGTTTCTATATGTTTCTTTCGACTGAATATAACCAAACGCCCATTTTGGCAGCATGACAGCTCGCCCTGTTACTTTTCTAAAACCTCCCACAATATCATCGAGCTTTTCACCAAAAACAAAATAGTAATCTAATTGCTCCACTACATCTAAATAAACATATGCTCCTCTTGAATCATCATTAAAAGTCATCAATGATCCACAATCAAATAAGATACCATAATTTTTATTTGATACCAAACATGGAAACGGAGTTCTCATATTGTGCTGATATAAGTATTGAGAGTTACCTCTATAGTTATAGATTCCTTCTTCTCCTTGTCCTAGTCCATGTATTGCTTCTTTTTCTTGCCACTCAAAGGATAATTTTGCTCTATATGCTATTCTATCAATATATGGTTTTAAATTTTCAACGAAACTCCGTTCCCCATCAACGGTTTTTACTCTTTTAATAATAGCTTTTTCACCATTTGTAGAATATTTTTCAACCGGGATTGAAACAAGTTCCTTATCTCTTTCTTGCAGCAATATTTCATTATTCTTGCCATTTTTCCATACAAATTGTCCTGTCTTCTTATTAATAGTTAAAGTAATTAATCCAGTTCTTAAAATAATACTATCTTGTGTCTCTTCCACAACAAATTCATTTAATTTCTCTATTTCATAATTAATCCCAATAACTGATGAATTCTTTATATTTTTTTCTTTAGTATAAGTACATCGAATAATTTCTTTACCCACAGCAGATAACTGAATTATTCCATTTTCTAATTTCAAATTTACTATTCTGCCATCCTTACGATATCCTAAAATCTCCATATAATCACCGCCCTCATTAACCTTTAACTGCTCCAGCTGTCATTCCTGAAACGATATATTTTTGACCTAATAAATAAACTACAATAACTGGCAAACTAGTTAGCATGATATCTGAACAAACTAAATTCCAATCTTTAAAATACATTCCAAAGAAATTATATACTGAAAGAGTCATTGGCCATTTTGAAGAACTACTTAAAAAGTATAATGGAGATACAAATTCATTCCATGTATTTAAAAAAGTAAGAACTACAACTGTTGCTAATGCTGGTTTTAATAGTGGAAAGATAATATAGATAAATATTCTAATTGGAGAACATCCATCAATTACAGCTGCTTCATCTAATTCCACTGGAATTCTTGCTATAAACCCATGAAGGAGAAACACCGAAAACGGAAGCTGCATTGCAGTATATAGTAGCACTATTCCAAGCATTGAATTCATTAAGTGTAATGCAGACATTACCTTCATTAAGGCTACATAATTTATAGGCATTGTAATTCCTAATATAATAAACATGTAAATGATGCGATTTAATTTTGTTTTATTTCTACATAATACATAGGAAGCTGCTGCTGCTAAAATGGCACATAAGATTACACTTCCTATAGAATAAACACAACTATTAATAAAAGATGTTGCAAGTTTTCCTCTTTCTATTACTGTCGAAAAATTTTCAACTGGTATTGGAAATGTAGGAAGTTTCAGATTCATATCTGAAGCTGCTTTGCTAGTTTTAAGAGCATTAAATAGGATTAACACTAATGGTATAAGAGATATAATCGTTATAACCCATGCAATTCCATTAGAAAATATATTTTGTAATGTTTTTTTTATTCTCATTATTCCATCACCTCATTTTTAGTCATTATTTTAATCATAAAGACTCCAATAAACACCATAATTACGAACATAACAGATGATAATGCAGTACCAATAGCATACTGACCCATACCAAATTTTTTAAATACTATTGTATACAATACTTCCGTTGTAGATTTTCCTGGGCCACCATTTGTTAATACGTAAATCATATCGAATACTTTCAATCCATAAATTACATTTAATACTGTAGTAGTAGCTAATGTTGGGAGTATTAACGGAAATGTAATATATCGAAATTTTTGTAGTCCTGTTGCTCCATCAATATTAGCCGCTTCATAATATTCACTAGAGATAGATAAAATACCCGCTATAAAAATAGTCATAATGTATCCAATACCTCTCCAAACATCAACTGCAACTACGGATCCAAAAGCAAATTGTGGTGAAGTAAGCCACTGTTTTGCTAATGTATCTAAACCAATGCCTCTAAGAAAAACGTTTAGAATTCCTATCTTAGGATCAAGAATTGATGTAAAAATCATACCAATAATTAATGTAGATAACACAGATGGCATAAACATAACCCCTCTGTGAAAATTCAAGAATTTTATAGATTTTGTTAGCAATACTGCCAATAACAATCCTATCGCATTTTTTAATATTGTTGTAATTATTGTAAACCATAAGGTATTACCTAAAATTTTCATATAATTCTCATTGCCTGAAAATATTACTTTGAAATTATCAAATCCAGCAAAATTTATTTTATCACTGTAAGCTGACCAGTCTGTAAAGGAATATGCAATGCCAATAATTCCCGGAATTACAAATAAGACTCCATAAATTATAAGTGCTCCCCATATAAAGTAACTCGGATATATTTTTTTCTTATTCATTTACACTTCTCCTTATTTTTATAGTACTGTAACCAGACAAGTATATCTGGTTACATAATTTAGAATTTTACTTCCAATCCTTATCCCCGGCAGCCTTTGCCTGATCTCCTCTATTTTTATCAATATTTTTTAGAAGTTCTTCTGGCCCCATCTCTCCAACTAGCATTGCAGACATATCTTTACCTATTTCCATCCATTGAGGATTTATATACTTGACTGCTGATTGTAATACAACAGCATTCTTAGGATATGATTTATAAAATTCCTTGACTGTATCAGTATATTTAACTGGAGCATTACTATATGGAAGCTTATTAAATTTAGAAACGTTTTCAGTTAGATAAGTAAGACTTTCATCTGATGCAAGAAAATCTAAATATTCTTGTGCTTCTTTTGCATGTTTAGATTTCGAATATATAAGTCTTGATGGTCCTACTGGATTAATATTTAATATTTGATTATCTGCTAAAGGAATCACAAAATATCCAATATCATCTACACTAAAACTAGAATCCGCTTTATTGACTTCTGCACCAAAACCTTGGTTAGCGATTGTCATTGCAAATTGCCCTGAAGCGATATTTTTGGGAGCATCAGCATATTTGTTAGACATATAATTGTCTCCCCAATATCCTAGTTTCACCATTTCATTAACTTGTCCTAAAATAGTTTCAAATGTTTTATTTCCTTCCAACTTTTCAGTATTATTATTCAATTTATCTACTAATCCTGAATCTGCTGTATCCGCTGCTAAAGCTATTTCTGGGAACCATAATGTGTGATGCCATCCATCTGAAACGCTTTCATAAATAGGAGTAACACCAGATGCCTTTATTTTCTCACATATGTTTTTAAATTCTTGATAATTCTTAGGAATTTGTAAGTTTAATTGTTTGAAAATCTTTTTATTATAACCAATTGCCCAGACAGATGATACATCTTGAATAGGTTCTCCATATAGTTTACCGTTTACAGTCAGCTCATTAGCAACTTCTTTATCTATATTTTTTGCCCAAGATGCATTTGTTAAATCCAACGCATTTTTTTCTGCATTAACTTGTGTTTCTAAATCAAACCTTCCAGCATTCACAGCAAAAATATCAGTAGCTTCTCCAGAATTTAATTTTGTCATTAACAAGTTATTATATTGATCTGATGGAACAATTTGATAATCAATCTTGATTCCTGTTTTCTCAGTAAATTTTTTTGCTAAATTCAATTCAGCATCTTGAATCCAATCCTGACTTGCCATAAAAGAAATAGTAACGTCATTGTTCTTTGAGCTAGATTCTGTAGTACTAGTACTATTACCACAGCTTACTAATGACATAGTTAATCCGGCTAAAGTCACAACTGACAATAACTTTTTAAAATGTTTCATAATAATTCCTCCCAATTTATATATTATTGACTATTTGTTGCTATGGTTATATTATATATCTGTACTAAGCTGATTTTGAATGTTCATATCTCTCCTATTCCATGTATATTTTTGACTAAATTATTTATTGTAAGGATTGATTTAGCATGAAACTTTTGAAACAACGTAGCATATTAAAAACTCTCTTTATCCCATATACCATATTATTTATAATTATCTTTAATTTTCTTATGTTTTATTTTGTAATGAATGAATCTACTAAAATTAAAACAAATGCTCTTACAACTCTTAATAGCAATATAAAAAATATTAATAATAATTTAGATGTAGAGATTAATTCTTTAGATACTCTATCTCAAAATATCATCTATTCTAATTTAATCAAGGATCATTTTATTAAATATATAAATTATAATTCTGAATCTTTGTCCAATCTATCTGAACACCAAAAAATTGATAATATTCAGAACACAAAAATTTTATATGATTTATTGGTCACAATGATGGGACCTAACCATCCTATAGATCAGATTTATCTTTATGATTTGCATAATCTTGAATTAGGAGTTGGTTTAGATAATTCCTCTTCCTATATTTCAGTGAATAACAAAGCATGGTATGATGATGTTTTATCTTCTAAAGGCGGTAAGGTTATTTACTTTAATAAAGATGATCGATTGGGCAGATATTCACCTTATGAGGAAGGTCAGTATTTCCTTTCATTATATCGCGTTTACTATAATACCCTTAATGTCCCACAAGGAATTATTGAAGTTAAGAAGTCATTTAAAAATATTTTTACTATTATTAAAGATTTTAATAATACTTATGGCAGTAATGTCTATATTTATTATAAAAATGGACAACCAATATACCCTATAAATCAAAGTTCATCTACAACTAATTATTATAATCTTATCTCTACTAATGTCGATAAAAATATAAGCAATAATTTATTTAAATATAAAAATGAATATGTATTATTTGATACCTCTTCATATAGTGATTTCACTATTGTGGCAACAATAGACAACTCAAAACTTATGTCTCCTATTTATGAATATATCAAAACAAATGTGGTGCTATCGTTATTAATTACCTTCGCTACTGCAACATTATCTTATTTTATTGCAAAAATTATTACCACCCCATTGAATAAAATATATAATCAAGTTAAAGGTTTTCAAATAACTGACGATGCATCTACTAATTTTAAAGAAATAGATACACATATTACTGAATTAAATACTTTATTCAAAGCCTTTTTAAAAATGCAGCAAAAAGCAAAAATAGCAATGACAAATGAATTAATTCTTCAAAATCGTGAAATGCAGTCAAAAATGTTGGCTCTTCAATCACAGATGAATCCACATTTTCTATACAATGCCCTGTCAACCATCCAAGCTATGGCTGATGAACAAATGAATGAAGAAATAATAATAATGTGCCAAAGCATTTCAAGAATATTAAGATATATTTCATCAGACAGTCAACAATTAGTTAGTTTAACCGATGAAATAGCTCATACCATTGATTATCTTCAGTGTATGCAGATTCGCTATGATAACGATTTAACATATACCCTAAATATTCCTGATGAGATGCAAAACATTAAAATCCCAAAACTTTGTTTGCAGCTCATTGTAGAAAATGCAGTAAAATTCACTACAAAAACTGAGCTACCTTGGCATATTGATATTACAGGTTATGTAACTGATACTCACTGGGAAATGCAAATTAAAGATAGCGGAAGTGGATTTGCAGAAGACAATTTAAAACAATTGCAAGAAAAGATAGATTCAATCAACGCAAATGGAGTTCTTCCAAACTTAGAATTAAACGGAATGGGTCTTATGAATATTTATATTCGCTTTAAAATTTTATACAATGGAAAACAAATTTTTAGATTAATCAATAACACTCCAAATGGGGCGACTGTTATTATGGGAGGGATTAAATTATGACAAATAAGATTACTTTTTCTGCTATTGTTGTAGAGGATGAGAGATTAATTGCTAAAAACATAATTAAAAACATATATAGAGCTAATGAGAACTTTGAAGTCGTAGGAACTGCTAGTAATGGCAAAGAAGCATTAGAACTAATAGAATCCTTTCTTCCAAACATTGTACTCACTGATATTTGCATGCCAGTAATGGATGGCCTTGAACTCTCCAAGTTCATTTTCGAAAAATATCCTTTTATCCATTGTGTAATAATTAGTGGACATAGTGATTTTTCCTATGCTAAAACTGCCATAAGATATGGGGTGTCCGACTATTTATTGAAACCTATTAATCTTGGGGAATTAACTACAACCTTAGATACAATAGAAAAAAATCTTCTGGCAAATCAAAATGATTTTAAAGTTGATGAGTTTTCTTACAAAAAGCCTAATGAAATCGTGGAGCTTGTGACTGAATATATAAAAAATAATTACCATGAAACAATCGATCTAGCCGCACTTGCATCACATTTTGGATTTTCAATTTCTTACTTAACAAAAATATTCACTAAATACATGAATATGACTCCCTCAAAATTTATTAAAGAGTATCGTATTAATATTTCAAAACAATTATTATGGAATTTTTCTTTACCAATTAGCACAGTTGGTGAAAAAGTTGGCTATCCAGATCAATTCCACTTTAGTAAAACTTTCAAACAAATTACCGGCATGAGCCCATCTGACTATAGAGAGCAATTAAAATTAATAAATTAATGATATTTGTAACTATCATAGATACAGACCGAGTTATATATAATTAATATAGTGCCACGTGAAGAAAGGCAATAAACATTTTGAAGTGCACCCCAAATGTTAGACATATGATATAATCATATTTAATATTTGGAGGTGCATTTTTTCATGTGG